>JAHIMF010000033.1 GCA_018896645.1 Patescibacteria group bacterium
ATAATTGTCGGAATTGGTAAATATTTTTCATGGATTAAAGCTGCCAGCTCTTTATTGATTATATTTCATCTCTGGTTATGGCATGACTAAAAATATAATCAATAAAGAGCTGGCAGCTTTAATCCATGAAAAATATTTACCAATTCCGACAATTATTCTATTTGTAATCCATAGCGGCTTGGGAGCTCGGATTTTACTAAAAAGAGCCAACTTGTCGAATGATAAAATTATTCGCTATGTGATGTTTCTAATTTTCATAACACTGCTCTTGACCCTGCTCTATTTTGAGCTAAATTAATTTTAGCGTATTAATTCTGCTTAGACAAGGCTGTCCACTTGACAAAAAACTTTAGGGGTGATAAGATAGGAATCAAGTTGGAAAGTATAATAAATTTAATAAAAAATAAACTTATGCCAGAGAGAGAAATACCATACACGCCAGCAGAAGCGGAGAATCCGGAAAAATCAGAACACCTTATAAGTGTTGAAGATGCCCTTTTGGAAAGCGCTAAAGAAGTGGCTCCCAACGTTTAAAATAAAAACTTGCATAAAAATAACATATAGTATATGATAAAAATGCCTTCAAAAAAAGGCATTTTAATGATTTATAAAAACCCATGTCAGCCTTACTCAATACATTAAGAGACCTGGTAACAAACTCTGTTATCCAGCCAGAGGACCAGAATGACCTTTTGGTATTTTTACCGATTTTGCCGGAAGAAACAATGCAAAATCTTATCAAGGTTTTTGAGGCTGAACCGGAAAAAATAAAAGAGTTTAATGATAACTTTAAATCTAAGGTTAGGGCCATTACCGGCGGCAGTGATGATGAATGGAATAAAATCATCGAAGAAGAAGAAAAAGCCCAAAACGAAATTCCTGAGGACGAAAAAGAAGTGGATGATGAGACCCTATATAATGCCAATTACGATTCCGAAAATCCAGATTTAAATGAAGAGAGTTCTTAATTTTAACTAGTCAACTAAGTGCCTATCAAAAAATCAGCCATGAAAGAATTGCGAAAATCCAAAAAAAGAGCTTTGCGAAATAAGCAGGTTTTGGATAATATAAAAACATTGATAAAAAAATCCCGCAAAGAGATTGAAGCAAAAGGTGAAAAAACAGGTGATTTAGTTAAACAAACCATTAAAACCCTAGACAAAGCGGCGCAACATAAAGTGATAAAAAGAAATACTGCGGCGAGAAAAAAGTCACGGCTGATGAAATTATTTAACGCGAATATTCATAAATCTGAACGCTAATTTCACCCCGAACGATTCGCTCCGCCCATCTGCGGGGCAGGCGAATCACGAATATTTATCAAAACAACTTCTTCTTATGAATAAAATACTAATAAACAATAGATCAATGACACAACGAAGACGCCCAACTGTTATCTCTATTATTTGGGATTGTTTGTTAGTGTTTAAAAAACCCCTTTAACTATTTATTTTAAATTATATCTTAACAAACGGTCCTAAATAGGATCGTTTTTGTTTACTCATTCAACTTCATTAATAACCCACATCCATCTGTGCCACCAATAAATCAAACAGCGCCTCTGGCTCAATACTGCTGGTTTTTAGTTTAACATCAATGCCAAGCAATTGACTGTAAATTTTTTTCAACTCGTCAAAGGTAAAATTCCGGGCTTGAGGAATGGACTTCTGCACAGCATAGGGGTGTAAACCCAATTCCTTAGCTAAACCATATTGGGGCCGGTTGTTGGCTAAAGCATCCTTAATTTGTAACAAAATTTTAATTTGCCGAGCTATCATGGTTAATAAGTATTGAAACGAAATCCCGGCATTTATTTGGTCAGCAAAAAGTTTAAGCGCTCCGGCTTTATCCTTGCGGCTAAAAGCATCTGTAAGATTAAAAATGTTTTCATCAGCCCTGGCCCTAACCAAAAGCCTAACATCATCAACCTCAACTGCTTTCCCTTCTTTATAGCCTAGAAGCTTATCAATTTCATTAGACATCTGCCAGAGATTATTGCCAACACTAACCACTAAGGCCTGAACTGCCTCCCGAGTAATCTTACCGCCTCGGGCTTCCGCTTCTTTTTTAATCCACTGATTTAGTTTGCTTCCCGTGAGTGGTTTGAATTCTTCAGAGAATTTTTGGGTTAAGAGAATTTTAAAAAGTTTTGACAAATGGCTTTTGTGCTCTTGGTTTTGGATAAAAATGAGAATGTTATCAGCATCACCCTCATTCCTCTTGACACAATTCTCAATTTCAGTGAAAATGCTTTTATCTTTGCGGTTAGAAAATATATTTTTAATAATCACCATTCTTTTCTTTATAAAAAGCCCGCCAGACAGAACGGCTTTACGAAAGGATTCAACGGTGATTTCCGCGCCTTCCAATATTTCAATATTAATACCGCTGGCATCAATATCACGAAGGAATTTCTGCTTGTATTTATTTAATTTTTGCTGGATTCGATATGAATCCACGCCATAGAGAAAAATTATCATAATTTGAGGAATAAAGGATGAGTCATTAGTCATGAAAAAACTAAAATCCTAATGGCTAATTCCCTAATGACTCATGACTCGCTATTTCTTAGCTATTTTCCAGAGGAGGTTGAAATAATTTTTATAGCTTTCGGCGACTTCACGGCTGATGATTTCGATGATGATTGGCGGATTGGAGTAGATGAGAATAAAAACTTTGTCGTTATAAATTGAAGTGCCGGCTGGATTAGAAAAATTGACTGGCAGATATTTGGTTTCTATTAAAGGGCGAGTTAACGTTTTTTTGTCTGTAAATTCGTCTTTGCGAATTTCGTAACTAAGAAGTTTGAGAATATTTTGTTTTTTGTTTCTGACTTTATCAAAATATTCTATTGTATCTCCCATAGCATTATAAAATTTTTGTCCGCCAGCTCCCATAACATAGATTGTTTGATCGGGTTTGATATAATTTATTGCATTTTTGTGCGCGGTTTGGAAACCTTCATCGCCCTCATAGATTACGACTTCTACTTTTTCTGACTTTTTGAGTTTGGCAAGCTGGGGGATGAGAGCTTTGGCGATGTTAAATTGTTCTTCTTTAGCTTGGAGAATTTTTTCTGGATTTAGGGCTTTAAAGTGTTTGACGCCTCTTTGGTCTGATTGGCTGACGAGTTTGCGATTGACTAATTTGTTGAGTGTATCATAAACAATATTCCGGTGTAAACCAGTTTTTTTGATTATTGGGCCAGTGGAAGTTAGACCCATATCCAATAAAGTGAGGTATATTTTTGTCTCATGGTCAGAAAAACCGAGTTTTTGTAACTGATTTTCTAAATCTTTTGTACTCATAATTTTAGTATACACTATTGCGAAATTTATGTAAATTGGTAAAAATGATGAAAAAATATATAATTCAATCTTGGCTAAGATTAGCCTAATATTTACATTTGTTAATATAATACTTTCATATTATCATCCGAAGGGGTTGACAAAATTATTTAGGTATGCTATACTTAAGTATCAAGATAGAGTTCTTGAAAATCAAAAAATAGCCATTTTCTAGGGATGGTTGGAAATGCACCTTGAAAAGCGGTAATTCTAGATAACCGTGAAGGAGGATGAGATGAAAGAGCTAAATATAGTAATTCTAAGGCCGTGGTCTTCATCTGTAGATAGGGATATTGTCTCTCTGACTTTCAGAAACTCTATAGTGAATATCACCATAGAGTCAATTTCGGAGAAAAACCTCTGGCATGAAGAGAGCCGAGAGGAAAGTTCAGTATCTTTCAATCTCGCTGACGAACAAGAAAAAAGCGAGTGGACCGACATTTGTAAATTTTTTTGCGAGGAGATGGAAGCTTTCGCTAGAGAGAATACATGGCATCACTCGTCACATTATTCCATGCAGCGGGCGGAAAAAGATGGGTTTTTGGAAGTCCGCTACAACCAGTGTATAAGTTTTCCTACAAGAAATGAAATAGTAAAAAACGAAATGATTATCTACTTTGAAGTAGGGGCAGAGAGGATGTTGCGTGAAAATGTAAAAACGCAGTTGGAGATGTCGGACACCCAAAGTCGTGAAATGTTTCAGGAACTAAAAAAGTTCATGCGAAATTGGGTACCCAAAGAAGAATAGTTTGTTCTTTAAAAGCCCATGTATGTTGGGACGCAACGCATGTGAGTTAGGAGGAAGTTATCACTGCGCTTTAGTGACAGCTTCCTCCTCTTTCTCAAGATAGCAAAGATTTGCTGGCTTGAGAGAGAATTTGTTCATTACAACACACACCCGCAATAGTGGAAGGAGGAAAAAATGATTAAGATTTTGGTGATTGATGATGAGATAGGCAATCGTCATACTGATTATCATCAGGATTTCGTCAAAAAATACAGTGACCCTGATTTCCAGTTTGTATTCTGTGATGGTCGGAATGAGAATCGTCAATATACCATCCAAACTGTGCTGAATTTCGTTCGGCAAAATCTGGATGCCGACATCATTATTCTTGATCGAGTTTTTGGCGATCAGAACCAATTCGGTGTCGAAACACTGGGGAGGATTAGAGAATTGAGTCCTAACATTCCAGTAGTAATGCATAGCAGCGAACTCGACTCGGATACCAGAACAAAGTGCACTTTTTTTGGTGCTGCTGGTTTTCTGAAAAAAGGGATTACGGTTGAGAAGTTCCGAGAAGAAATTTTTCGCCTGGTAAAATCAAAATAACAAGGGGGTGAGAAAATGAATTGGCACGGGATAACGGTGGGAATGGATGAGGCTAGAAATTTAGGCTTCCTTAACGGGGTGCAACTCGTCTCTTCAATGTGGAGGAATTTATCTCAAGTTTTACCACCCGAAGAGATGGTGAAGGCGGTGGTAGAATTTTACGATGAATTTGAAGTAGAAATGATTTCTGGAAAAACATTGGGAGAGCTAAAGACTTTTGTGGGACACTGGCAGTTAAGGAAGCTGCAAGACCTTAAAGAGTGAGCCCCCGAAGCAGGGTTTGTACAAAAGCCCACGCGTGTTGAAGTTTAACATGCGTGGGCTGTTTTTTTTGTTAATAAAATTTGTTGACAAAATCCTTGACAACTATAAAAACATAAACTATACTAATAATAGCTAATTCAGTATTGGGACATAATAGTCCTTTAAATGAAAGGGTGATATGAAGAAAAAATTAAGCATTGTTGCAATGCAAAATTTCATTATAGATAAACATAAATATATTTTTACTCCTCTGGATCTTGAGAGGTATTTCGGAGTTAACTATGAAACAGCCAAAAAATTTATTTTAAGGAATGTAAATAAAAAAATTTATACAAAAATAAAAAGAGGACTATACTTTGATAATAATTTTTCGCCGCGAGAATTTGAAATCGCTAATAAGTTATACTCGCCTTCTTATGTTTCCTTTGAATATGCCCTAATGTTTTACAGTATAATTCCGGAAACAGTTTATCCTGTTATTTCAGCAACAAGCAAGACAACGCGAGAATTTACAGTGGCAAATATTGATTACCGTTATTATCATTTAAAAAAACAAGGGTTTACCGGCTATCTTAAAAAAAACATTGATGGACAGATGATTTATCTGGCCGAGCCGGAAAAAGCACTGATTGATTATTTGTATTTTGTTGATTTAGGCAGGAAAGCGCTTTACGACAGAATTGATGTTAGTAAAATTAATTATCAAAAAATGATGGAATTTGCAAAGCTATTTAAGAGGTCATCACTTGAAAAATTAACTAAAAAAATATATGATCGAGCAAAAAGAACTAAAGAGATTATCTACTAGAATGCAAACTAGCAACATGATGGTGGCTAGGGAATATGTTCAGCACTATGTTTTATCAGAGCTTTATAAACAAAAGGGGTCTGATAGATTGCTATTTAAGGGTGGAACGGCTCTACGCTTTATTTACCAGAGCCCAAGATTTTCAGAAGATCTGGATTTTACTGCCTCTAGAAATATCAGCTATCAGGAGATAGAAGATTTATTAACTCAAATTTATTTTAACCTTGAAAGCTGGGGGTTTAGCGCAGAAATTGACGAGGCCAAAGAAACGACTGGCGGCTATTTAGCCAAAACCGTTTTTTCTTTTTTGGACAACAAAATTAATTTAAAAATTGAAATTTCATTTAGAAAAAAACAAAAAAAAATAGAAAAAGAAATAAGCCAAATAAGAAATGAATTTTTGCCAACTTATGATATTATCCATTTAACTTTGGAAAAAATTACTGCGGGTAAATTAGCAGCTTTGATGTCTAGAAGCAAACCGCGTGATTGGTATGACTTATATTTTTTATTGAAAAATGATTATCTGGACAGCAATCAAAAAAAAATACTGCCCGAAATTTTGGAAAAATTAAAAAAATCAAGAACTGCTTTTAAAAAAGAATTAAAAGAATTTTTGCCAAAGAGCCATCATTTGATAATTAAGGATTTTAAAAACATTTTAAAGCGGGAAATTATCAAGAATATTTAACGAGTTACCGCTTTTAGTTAAACTAAAAAACAAGTTCAAAAATTTGTCTAACATGTATGGGCTTGTTTTTTTATTATTTGATATTCAATGGTTTCAACTCCCCCCAATTCTGCCCCGCCTCAATCTCCGCCTCAATGGGAACGCGCAAGGTGTAAACATTTTCCATTTCATGTTTAATAATTTTAGCAATCTTTTCTGTTGAATCACTTTTTACTTCAAAAACCAATTCATCATGAACCTGTAAGAGCATTGTGACTTCATCACTATTATGTTTGGATAATTTTTGACTAAGATTAATCATGGCGATTTTCATTAAATCTGCGGCTGTACCTTGGATGGGCTGATTTAGGGCCATACGTTCGGCAACAGCGCGGATTTGCTGCACTCCAGAATTTAAATCTGGCAAATAACGCCTGCGACCGAAAAGAGTTTCTACATAACCCTGCTCCCGGCCGCGCTCTACGCTTTGCATAAGATACTTTTGTACTGCTTTAAAACGGCCAAAATATTTATCTAAAAATTCTTGAGCTTGAGCGCGCGGAAGCCCGGTGCGGGAAGCAATGCCGCTTACTCCCATGCCATAAAGCACGCCAAAATTGATTTCCTTGGCAGTTCGTCGCAACTGCTTATCAACTTGTTCTTCTGGAACGTCATGAATAAAACTAGCAGTAGCTGTGTGAATATCCTGATGCCCCTTAAAAAGGGAAATCATAACGGGGTCATTGGCAAGAGAGGCCACAATCCGCAATTCAATCTGAGAATAATCCGCGGTTAAAATTTTATAACCCGCGGGTGCTACGAAAGCTTTGCGAATCTCCCGGCCCAAAGAAGTACGAATGGGAATGTTTTGCAAATTGGGATCTGATGAAGAAAGCCGGCCCGTGGCTGTGATAGTCTGATTATAACTGGTATGCACGCGCCCGGTTTTGGGATTAATCAATTTTGGCAAAGCCTCAATATATGTGCTTTGTAATTTGGAAAGTTCCCGATGGTCAATGATTAAATCAATAATCTTGTGCTTGCCTTTTAGCTTATCCAGTTCCCCAGCCGCGGTGGAAACCCCGGTTTTAGTTTTGCCAAGACCTAATGGAGAAATTTTTAATTTTTCAAAAAGAATTTCTTTAAGCTGCAGCGGCGAACGGACATTAAACTTTTTGCCTGCCAATTTATAAATCTTTAACTCCAGGGCGTTGATTTTTCTTTGAACCGAAACACTCATCTTGCCTAAAAACTTATCATCAATTTTAACCCCGTTTTCTTCCATTTCAGCTAAAACAGAAACCAAAGGAATTTCTATTCTTAAAAGCAACTCTAAATTTTTATTCTCTTTTAATCTTTTCTCTAGTCGTTCTTTTAACCGCCAAGTGTAATCCGCATCTTCGCAAGAATATTGAGCTAAATCGCCAGTAGTCACCTCATCAATGCCAATTTTATCACGACCCTTGCCAATTAAATCTTCCATAGTAATCATTTGGTGGCCAAATTCCACAAAAGCTAAATTATCCAAACCATGGCCCCGGGTGCCAGGATTTAACAGGTAACTCGCAATCATGGTATCAAAACAAATACCTTCGAGATTTATGCCTGCCTGATGTAAAACCTTTAAATCATATTTAATGTTTTGGCCGAATTTTTGGATTTGAATATTTCCCAAAATCCCCCGTAGGGGTTGATTGCAATCAACCCCTACAGAACCAACATCAATATAATACGCCTTTCCGTCCTCCCAACAAAAACTAATCCCTAAAAGCTTAGCTTTTAAGGGATCATAATCCGTAGTCTCGGTATCCAAAGCAAATATCTTTTGCTTTTTCAATTTCTCAATAAAATCATCAAAATCTTTTTTATTATCAATAAGATGATAATTTTTATTATAAGGAATTTCTTTTTTGACAGCCGATTTTCCAAACAGACTGACCTGTTCAGATTTTTGTTGCTGGCCGTCGTCCTGTAGGGGTTGATTGCAATCAACCCCTACGTTATCAACCCGCGGCAACCGATTTAATAAGGACTTGAAATTCAATTCCTGAAAAATCTTGAAGACAGCCTGCTGGTCAAATGATTTCAAGCGGCAGTCTTCTAATTTAAAATCGATATTTAGATCATCAACAATCGTCACTAACTTTTTACTAAGCAAGGCGTCTTTTTTATGCTCAACAAGAAGATTTTTAGCTCGCTCTTTTTTGACTTTGCCAATATCGTTGTAAATGCCTTCTAAGGTTTTGAATTCTTTAATTAAGTCAGCAGCGCCTTTTTCACCAATGCCGCGGACACCTGGAATGTTGTCACTCGGATCACCACGCAGGGCTTTGTAGTCTATCATCTGTTCGGGTGTTAAACCGTAACGCGCTTTGACAGCACTAACATCATAAATAAAAGTATCGCTAATGCCTTTTTTCAGGGTGTAGACCTCGGTGCTCTCATCAATGAGTTGCAGGGTGTCTAAATCGCCAGTAACAATTATAGTTTTAATGTTATCTCCTGCTTTTTTGGCAAGAGTTCCAATAACATCATCAGCCTCAAAGCCGGCTTTTTCATAGATTTTAACTCTGAAAGTTGAAAGTAAATTTTTTAAAATTGGAATCTGCTCATAAAGTTCATCGGGCTGTTTAATCCGCTTGGCTTTATATTCTTTAAATTCTTTATGGCGAAAAGTTTTTTCCCGCCGGTCAAAAGTCACGGCAATATAATCTGGCTCTAATTCTTTGAGGACTTTTAAAAATATGGCAGTAAAACCATAAACCCCGCTAACTATTTGACCTTTGTTAGTGGTTAGGGGCGGAAGGGCGTGCCAGGCGCGGTGGAGCAAGGCGTTGCCGTCAATGATGATAAATTTTGGTTTTTTGGACATAATACAGCAGATTACAGCAGATTACAAACAAATTACTGCGACGAAGTTGACATTTTATCTACCGTCCTTTAAAGTGACCTTATAAGGGTCTAAAAAAATAATACTAACCAATAAGGAGATTCTAAGATGAAAATTGTAATCATAGGGAGCGTTGCATTTAGAAATGAGATGGTGGATTTCAAAAGTAAACTCAATACCATCGGACACGAGGCTATAATTTGTCCCGTGATGGAAGAGCTGGCACGCGGTGAAAAGCCAGAATTACTGAAACAGATAGGTGAGGATCACGCTCAGGCTAAAAGAATTGGGGGATTTATTAAGTGGTATTATAATGCCATCGTGGATAGTGATGCCGTTTTGGCTCTAAATTTTAATAAGGGGGGAGTGAAGAATTACATTGGAGGAAATACATTAATGGAAATTGGATTTGCTCACGTTCATAACAAAAAAATATTTCTTCTAAACCCAATTCCAGAAAATGTTTCCTACACTGATGAAATAAAAGCAATGACGGATATTGTCATCCATGGGAATTTGGACTTAATTGAATAAAGAGCTTTCAATTATTTTTTTTGAAACCGCATGGTTCGCTATGCGGTTTTTCTTTTCTATTCTTATACTATCACAAACATAACTTCCCGTAAATCCTTGATTAAAACTGTTTTTTCTGATATTCTGTAATTAATTAGGCCCACCCTCGCTCCACCCTGCGCTAAAGCTTCGGGTGATAAAAAAGCTTCGGCGGACGAGGCCACGTAGCCAAGTGGTTAAGGCGACGGTTTGCAAAACCGTTATTCACCGGTTCGACTCCGGTCGTGGCCTCCAGAAACAATAAATTTTTCATAAAAAAGAAGGTGAACAAGCGCTTGTCAACCTTCTTTTTTTAAATCTTCTTATTTTAAATTTTCATATTAAATTATTTTAAAGCCAATTCATCAACTAGAGCTTCTTCTAATATCTCCATCTTTAGCACTCGACTGCCGAACTGTTTGGCCTGGATTTTCTCTTCCATCCAAATATCTGCCTGATAATGATAGCGGGGATTCATCCGGTCATGGACCTCAAAAACCTTGTCGCCAAAATAATCAGGAAAACGGACTTTAGTGCCGAACCTTAAAAAATTAGCCGCAATAATGCCGTCGCGCACTACCGAACCGTTGGCAGTAGTAAAGGGCGTAGAATCGGTTTCATAAACACAAGAAGTATAAGCAGTTACTGTAATATAGCGAGTGCTGGCAGTTACATATTCTGGCTCAACACGCTCTGGATCATAAATAACTACCCGACGAAGCTCGCCTAAAGCCTCATTATTAGCTTGTTTTAGCCCTTCTACGGCTAAAACGCCGTGAGGCAGTAAGATATTAACAAAACTGGCCAAAATCAGCAAAATTGTTAATTTTTCGCTTAATTTAAGTATTTTTCTCATTTTTAGATGCTTTCTAGTCATTTTTGGCTAAGATTAGTAAAATTCTATTAAAAAAGCCCTATAATTATGATATCGTAGGGACTTTCCTCTTATACTTATATGTTAGCATATCTAGCGAAAAAAGTCAATAAAAAAGAGCTGGTCAGGCTCTTGTTTTTTAAAGACCGATTTTTTTCATCTCTGCCCCACTAACTATGCAAGGAATGTGGGATAACACCTCCGATTGACTCAACAAGGCATTTTTCTGGTACGCCTGCTTCCAGAAAATCTTCTCGCGTAGCAATACCAGTTAAAACCCCGACAAAATTTATGGGAACTGGCTTTAGGCGAGTGGCATAAAAATCATCAGTTGAGTCGCCCACATAAACCACTTTATCGGGGGTAATGTCCTGACTTCGCAATAAAGCCAAAACTTTATCAAAAACTTCAGGCTCGGGTTTACAAGCCTTATAATCTTCCGAGGTCTGAATATAGTCAAATAAATCCAAAGGTAAACCGGCTTTTTTAGACTTGAGATTAAAAGATTTTCTGTCCCTTGAAGTAACTATGCCTAAAAATAACGCCTGTTCCCTCAACCACGCCAAGACCTCTATAACGTCAGGGAAAAAACTAACTTCTTCTTTGGGAAAAACGTCTCTATAGTAAAGCTCGATATACCTTGAGAAATCAATTCCTGGCCAAAGAGCTTCAACTCCCTCCCGATAACGTTGATGCGTGCGCCAAAATTCTCTCAACTCTTCTGCTGACTTTGGTAAAAATCCTTGCCTCTCTGTCTTTTCCAGTATTTCCACTGCGCGATTTTGACCCCAGTAGGCTCCGTCAAGAGAATCTAATATAACTCCATCGGCATCAAACAGAACTGCTTCAATTTTCAATTTTTCCTCCTATCGTATGAGTTGTAGAAAGAGCTTTTTAATTAAATAATGTTATCACAATTAATTTAAAAAATCAAGCCTTAATAAACATTGCATCGCCAAAACTATAAAACCGATATTTTCTTTTGATGGCTTCTTGATATTCCTTCATGATGAGCGGCCGGCCCGCGAACGCGGAAACCAACATTAAGAGCGTTGATTTGGGTAAATGAAAATTAGTAATCAGGCAATCTACAAATTTGAATTTGTAGCCGGGATAAATGAAGAGATTGACGGGGCATGAGGCCTGAGGCCTGAGGCCTGAGGTTTTATTCTTTCTTTTAACAGTGGCTGATTCCAGAACTCTGACTGAAGTAGTGCCCACGGCAATAATCCGTTGGCCTTGCTTTTTGGCTTGGTTTAATCTCTTACAGGTGTCTTTATCTAAAATTGCAAATTCCGGATGCATTTTATGGTCTTCTATATTTTGAGTTTTAACCGGTGCAAAAGTGCCCAAGCCAACATGGAGGGCAACAAATTCAAATTGAACTCCTTTTTTCTTTAAACGATTAATAAGTCGCTTAGTAAAATGAAAACCAGCTGTGGGCGCGGCCACCGAGCCTTCAACCTTTGCATAGACTGTCTGATAATCTTGTTTGACGCTTGACGCTTGCCTGCCCGCCATTGGGGAGGCGGACTTGATGTAGGGAGGTGTCGGCGTATGACCGATTTTGTAAATTTCTTTTTTTAGAGATTGGCCGCGTTTGTTGAATTTGATCACCCCCGCCTTCGCCAAGGCTTTGGTGGGCAGGCATTTTTGCTCATCTGACTTTTTGAATAGTTCGCCTTTGAGCGTCTTGCTGAATTTTAATTTAAGTCCAACTCGTGCCCGCCTACCTCCAACTAAACACTCCCATGTATTGGAATTGAGTTGACGCAAAAGAAAAATCTCTAGCTTTCCGCCCGTGCCTTCTCGACGTCCATAAAGTCGAGCGGGAATAACTTTAGAATTGTTGAGAACCAGGATGTCACCTTTTTGTAAAAATTTTTCAATTTCATAAAATTTGCAGTGACTTGTTTCCTTAGTCGTCCTGTCTAAAACTAAAAGCCGCGAGTGGTCTCGCGGACGGGTTGGGCATTGGGCTATCAAATTTTTGGGTAATTTATAGTCAAATAAAGATAATTTCATAAAAATCCAAAATCCTAAACTCAAAATCCAAAATAAATCTAAAATCTAAATAACCAAACTAAAAATTTTTTAAATTTTGGATTTAGGATTTTTAGTTTTAGATTTATTAAACCAAAAACAATCATCTATGACCATCCCCGTGGCTCGGGGAAGCCAACTCCCCTGCCGGCATATTTTTTCTGCGCCATTCAGCCAGTTGCATAATCTTTTTAGTTACTTCGTAGGGGTGCGAGACTTCTTTAAAAACAAAACGTTCGTATGCGCCGGCTGTTTGGATATGCACATTGCCATAATGTAAAAAGGTTGGCAACAAACCCCGGACATCAGCAGTAACATCCTGAACCCGAAATAATTTTTGTTCGGAAATCGTCCTAAAAAATAAACCTCTTTGTTCCACGTTCACAATTCGCCTGTCAGTAACCACCCAAACATCAAGCCAATAATCAATAAACGCCCTAAATGCCAAACACCACCAAAAAAGATAAAAAGTGCTTACTCCCAAAATCGTTAGGGCTCGCGTGATTTCTCCTGAAAGCACATCTGGTGAAAAAGTTTTGTACAAAACATAAAAAATAAAGGGTGCTGTGGCGGCTAAAAAATAGGTGGCTGCTATTTTAGACAATGTAAACCAATGCCTGCGTAAAAGCAAAATAACTTTTTCATCATGGCCTTGAGATGGGAAAAAACGTTTTTTTATCATCTTTAAAATATCCCCCCGAACAAATCAATAGAAAGTTTCCAATCGATTTGTAGAATATAGTATATTGAAACAAGTAAAATAATAATAGAAATAGCAATATAAACCCCAGAGCTGACAACGGGTACTTGCCCATGAAAACCAAATCGTAGCATATGATAAAGGTTAAAAATACTGCCAACAATGAAAATGATGATGGCGAAGAAATAAATGTATAAAAATATGATTATGGTAATGGACATAGTGTGAGGCAAGATACAAGTTACAAGAAACAAGGACACAAATAAATTCCAAATCTCAAATTCCAAACCCTCTCTAATTCAAAAGGCAATGCGTCTCTTTGAAATTTGTTTCTTGTAACTTATTTGTAACTTGTCTCTTGTATCCTTGTAGCTTGAATCAAAGTCTCTTGTAACTTGTTTCTTGCTTGCATTTTTATCATAATATTTTACCCTGCAAGTCCTCGGGTGGTTTCATCCCTAAATGCCGATACCCAGCACCCGTTACTATTCTACCACGCGGCGTGCGTTGAATAAAGCCGAGACGAAGAAGAAACGGTTCATAAATATCCTCAATGGTTTCCATTTCTTCGGCGGTAGCGGCCGAGATAGAATTAAGTCCCACTGGCCCGCCATTAAATTTTTGAATGATGACTTCTAAAATACTGCGGTCAATGCGATCAAGACCCAGAGGATCAACTTCCAATTTGTCTAAAGCCTGACGCGCTAAATTACAGCTAATATTTCCATCGCCCAAAACTTGCGCGTAATCACGGACGCGTTTGAGCAACCGGTTGGCAATCCTGGGCGTCCGCCTGGCCCGAACCGCGATTTCACCAGCTGCCTCACTATCACAATTAATGTTAAGAATCTTTGAAGAGCGGTTAATTATTTTTTCAATGTCTAAATTTTCATAAAAATCCAGATGATAAATATTGCCAAAACGGTCGCGCAGGGGTGATGACAGCAAACTGATGCGAGTGGTGGCTCCAATTAAAGTAAATCTTGGCAAATCCAACTTCAGTGTCCGTGCCGAAGGCCCCTTACCCACAACAATATCTAAAGAATAGTCTTCCATAGCCGGATAAAGAATTTCTTCAATAACCTTATTCAACCGGTGGCACTCGTCTATAAAAAGTATATCCCCTTCTTCCAAGTTGGTCAGGATGGCAGCGAGGTCGCCGGCCCGCTCAATTGCTGGGCCGCTGGTGACCCGAGTATTTACTCCCATCTCATTGCCAATAATGTGGGCTAATGTAGTTTTACCTAATCCGGGCGGCCCATATAAAAGCACGTGCTCTATCGGTTCAGCCCGACGACGAGCCGCTTCCATAAAAATATTAAGATTATCCTTGATTTTTTCTTGACCCACAAATTCCGCCAGCTTGCGGGGGCGGAGGGTGGTGTCAAGAAGTTGGTCTTCTTGCTGTTGTTTGGTTGAGATGACGCGGTCCATCTTGAGAAATTAAGAAATAAAGAAATTGAGAAATTAAGGTATTGAAACTATTTTCCTTTATTTCTTTGTCTCTTAATTTCTCTATTTCTATACTATCTTACCATTTTAAAATGGGTCTTGACAAGGGTGGAAACTTACCGCAAAATCACAAACTAACACAAACACAAAAAGGCCACAAATAAATTCTTACGGCCTTTTAGAATTTTTACGGCAGTATTATTACCCGCAATCTTCTGGGCACGACTCTTTTGTTTCCGCGCAGGGACAACCCACGGCCTGGCAAACAATTTCTTGGCAAACACCGTCACCACAGAGGTTTTCGCAGGACATTTCTTCACTAGATTGCTCAATATCTTCTGGCGGCGCTTCTGGTCCTGCCGGTTTTTCCCCGGACTGCTCCTCTTCAAGCAGCTCTTCCTCGCGCGGTTCCTCTTTTGGTAAAATTTCCTGGCAGGTAATATTGTCAATTTTCCAACCGCCTCTCTCTTTCTTTAAATCAACAATAATAATACTTTCCTCTCGTTCAAGCCATTCTACTCGCACTTTAATATTCGCATCCTTGTCGGAAACTTCTGCGCGCGGGACATTTACGTCTTGCGGTGCACTTTGAGCGCAAATAATCGGGTCATAGTTATTTTGGCCGTTAAAAGAGTTAGCGATATCATCTATCTTTTCAATAAAATCATCGGTCAATGAATCGCTTGATTTATAAAATCCATCAGCAATTGGGTCTCCTGGATAACCCAACCAAGATTCAAAGAATCTATCAGTTATGTGCTCTGGGCTGACATTAATGTAAACTTTCGGTTCTGGCGGATTTTGCCATTTATAAATTTTCCAAAAAAGAAATCCGCCGGCAATAATTACCAAAGCGAGAATAACTATTATGGGTGTAATTTTCTTTTTTATGTCTATATTTTGGAGCGCTTGTTTTAAAAAACTATTTGGCGCTGGGGTTTTTATCGGCTGTTGGCCGCTTGGTTTTTTTGAGGCTGGTTTTATTGGCTTTTGTTGTAATGAATCCATAGTTATTGTTAGTTATTATTTAGGTATTATTTTAATTATAGCAATATTATGAATTTATTAAAAGTTAATATTTGTATATAGTTTTTGGGGGTGGTATAATTAAACCAATATCTCCTTATTCATTTTGTTGCTAGACTATCAATGAATTATAAAACAAAGACTACAATTTCCGAAAAACAAGGATTTACTTTAATAGAACTTTTAGTGGTAATCTCCATTATTGCCATGTTGTTTACAGCATCATTAGCTATTTTAATAAAGCTGCGGCTGAAAGCTCGAGATATGCACCGGGTTGCTGAAATAGACAATTTTCATAAATTACTAGAGGTTTGTTATTCAGACCAAGGAAACTATCCTGATAGTTTTGATCCTCGGATATGGGACCGCTGGAGTACTGCTGATGGTTGGAGATATAGCTTTTCTTGCGGTGCTTGCCATGGGAACTTTCAGACAATAATGGACACATGCAGTCCGGGCATATTTAAAGATCCCATAAATAAAGATCCTTGGGCTTACTACTATTTTTATTTTGAACCGGATGCTACTAATTATGGCACTGCCCCAATCAATGATATCTGCAAGGGCCATTATGCGCTTATGGCTCATTTAGAAACCCCGAATTATGAAAAGGCTATTTGTTTTGATGAACCAAAGATGTATGAATATTGGATAATTCTCGGTTATTAATTTTTTTGTAAAATGAGATTGGCGCCAAAACCAAAAAATATTTTAATTGCTGAATGTCGTTTTTAATATCTTCTCTTTTTCAAACCTTTCAATCGCCAATTGAATCAACCTGTCTATCAACTCTGTGCAGGAAATACCGCTGGCTTCCCAAAGTTTGGGGTACATGCTGATTTTCGTAAAACCAGGCAGGGTGTTGAGTTCATTAACCACTACTTCTCCATCACTTTTTAAGAAAAAATCTACTCGGGCTAGGCCTTCACAGCATAAGGTTTTGAAAGTTTCAACTGCTAAACCTTGAACCCTTTGGATAATATCTCCTGGCAATTTGGCAGGCGCCCCTAGAGTGGCGCCATTTTCGTCAATATACTTGGCTTCATATGAATAAAACTCGTGATGAGGAATAACCTCGCCCGGCAAAGAAGCCACTGGGTTTTCATTGCCCAAAACCGAGCATTCTATTTCCCGACCCTTAATATATTCTTCTATTAAAATTTTGTTATCATATTTAAAAGCATCTTCTATCGCCTGCTTAAACCCGTCCTCATCGCTAACTTTATTAATACCCACGGATGAGCCCATATTACAGGGTTTGACAAATAAAGGGGCGCCTAACTCTTTTTTGACTTTTTTAAAATCAATACTGGCTCGTGACTCTTGCCCAAACGCTAAAAACTTAGCAATCGGAATCCCTGCGTCCCGCAAGAGTCGTTTCGTCACATCTTTGTCCATGCCAACACTTGAGCCTAAAACACTAGCGCCAACAAAAGGAATCTCGGCTAATTTTAATAAGCCCTGCACTGTTCCGTCTTCACCAAAAGTTCCGTGAAGCACGGGAAAAACCACATCAATTTTACCAAGTTCATGACCTTGAGTTAGGTCAGTCATCTCGCCCGTTGTTCCTGGCAAAAAAGCCACGCTCTGATCTGATTTGTTTAAAGCAATTAAATTGGGATCATCGGCATTAAGTAAAAACCGCGACGGCTGGTTTAAGTGCCACCGGCCATCTTTATCAATACCAATTAAAACCACTTCATATTTATTTTTATCAATGGCTTCAATCACATTTTTAGCCGATTGCAAAGAAACCTCGTGTTCTGCGGATTTACCGCCAAAGAGGATAGCGACGCGAAGTTTTTTGGACATAGAATGTTATTTATTATTTATTATTTGAGCCAGAGGCTCATCAGCCTTTGGCTGATATTATTTATTATTCAGAATCTCTCACTGTTCTATCATAACAAAAAATATCCAAATCCTTCAAGGTTTTTACATACAGGTTGTTTGTCTTTAACATAAAAATTGTTTATAATTAAGTAAGGATAGTATCAGCCAGAGGCTGACCAGCCCGCTTCGCAGCCAGCCTCGCCGGCTAGGCGGGCGAGACGAGCCTTTGGTTGGAATAATAAATAATAAATGAAAACGAGAGGAGGTGAAAATAAAACATGCCAAATTGGAATGATGTACTTGTCAACTCTTCCCAGGATGCCTGGGCAAAGTTAATGAGTTTTTTGCCCAATCTGATTGCCGCAATTATTATTTTCATTATTGGTTGGATTGTGGCAGTGGTTTTAGGCACTATTGCTAAGGCCGTTGTCAAAAAACTCTGGATTGACAAGGCAATTGAAAAATTGGGCCTGGTGTCTGCTATTGAAAAAACTGGGCTAAAATTAGGGAAGTTTAGCTTGGCCGGCGCTATTGGCTGGCTGGTGAAGTGGTTTATAATTGTTGTGTCTTTTAGCGCGGCGGTTGATATTATGAATTTGACTCAAGTTAATGACTTTTTGAATAAGGTGCTTTTATACATTCCTAATGTAATTGTAGCAGTGATTATCCTGATTATTGGTATTTTACTAGCCTATGTTGTAACCGCTGCTATAGAACGAGGGGTTAAAACCGTGGATATTGCCTCTGGACCGCTTTTGATTAAACTGACCCGCTGGGCAATCTTGATTTTCACGATTATGGCGGCTTTGGTCCAATTAAAGGTGGCTCCGGAGCTTATTCAGATTCTCTTTACGGGACTGGTGGTTATGGTTACTCTGGCTGGAGGTCTCGCGTTTGGTCTCGGGGGTAGAGAAAAAGCTAAGGAAATTATTGAGAAGTGTAGTCAAAAATAGCATTTTTTGGCTAAAATTAGCTAATTTTAGAGATTTATTCCAAAAACCCGCCTGAAATCAAAAGGTGGGTTTTGGTTTATCTTGTAACTTTTAGGCGAGATTTTATAGCCCCCCCCCCAAGAAGTGCGGAAATTATATCTAGTAAAAACTATTTATTCATATGAATAAATAGTTTTTAGCTAATCTTAGCCAAATCTTTAACATACCATCACCATTATCTTTCATATGAATAAATTTCTTTCATATGATAAAATAATGTCCCACGCTGAACAAAAAGAAAAACCCCACTGAAACTTTTTCCAATGGGGTTAAATATGGAACGTTAAGACTTATTTTCTACAATAACATCAATTCTTACCTGGTCATCATAACCTTTAATCGCGCTAAAACTAACCGTAATTATTTCCTCATCATGGGACATGCCCATAATAAGCGCCCTTATCCGTTTTTGGTAAAAATTGGGTATTGCCGGGTCATAATTCATGGTAAGCAATATTTGTGCATGGCCAATAAGTCGGGCGATATTAAGCGCTTTTACTGCAATGGGTGCCAAATCAGCAGATATATCTCCGGCCTTAAAACTTAAACACCATACACTAGAGACCCGGTATTCTTCAGTCAGCAACAGAATAGCAATGGTAAGTAAATCCTCCATTTTTGTTCTCCTTTCTGTTTTATCCTACTACTCCTCCCCCCACGCTAAGCATGGGGGCGTGACGCAAGCGTGTCAATAGATGTTATTGGCTAATATTAGGTCATTCTTTAAAATAGTTGAATCCTTCTTAAAAGTGTTTCGTGCGTAACGCGGCAATGAATATTACGCCCTGTACTAGAATAATTTCTGCCTAATACCCACACTGACTTAAAAAGTGAGTATTGTAAATTTTGTGCAGTTGATTCAGATTCATGGTGTCTTCTTTGGCTACTGCCAGCCAAGCCTTTAACCCACTATCACCTTTATTTTCATATGACAAAACCGGGTCCCATGCGGAACTTTGATGTTCCTGAAAATAAAAAGCCCGAGATACTAGAAACATCCCGAGCCATTAAAACCACTGGCTAACGACTCACAACTACCAATGAATCGTCATCAGCATTTGTTCGCACATAGAGTTCAACCTGGGCATTACCAGTAGTGCCTTGCAGTCTGACTTCTCTGTCAGTTTCACAAAAAACGATGGAATACCACCCACTGTGTCCAGCCAGACTGGGCAACCAACCTCGTTTAATTGCAAATTCAACAAACCCAACAAAGGATTTATTGCCCCCGCCCATGGTTATTGGTAGGGGGTAAAACTGATGCGCCCGGGCCGCTAAGGTTTTCAGGTCTGAAATCACCTCTTCCAAATTGGCTTGCGCGGAACATTCCCTGTACTCCTGGATGCCGCTCGCCACAAAAATAATAATAAAAACCAATATTGCCACTGCTACCAATATAAGCCCAAGCTGTTGTAATACCTGTTTATTTCGCTGCTGGTCAAGTTGCCTGCGTGCCATTTTAATCCTCCTCCTTTCATATATAGACATCACCCCATGAAATCGCACTTGTTTTAGTCCTTAGTTTAAAGTCTTGGCGGTTAGTCTGGTTTTTGGGTCTTTAGCCCTAGAAAACCAGTAAAACCAATGACTTCTGACTAAACTTACTGCCCTGCATGTCGGCAGGCGGATATGACCAAAAACTTTTAACCAGAACCGTCGTAAAGCAATTTCATAATGTTTCAGCTGTAAATCAGGTTATTTGTGGACCTGTTTTACAATTAAAAGCCCCAGATATCAATAATCAAGCATCTAAGGTATAAAAGAACTAAAAGTTCAAAAAATGTTAATAGCAAAGCTTTCAAAATTTTTGAAATCTTTTTCAAAATTTTCACAGCTTTAACCCTCCTTGTCGTTGATCTTGCCTGATAAGTTATCCTGCTTTCATTGTTTTTTCTATTATAATCCATCAAAAAAAATTTGTCAATAATATATCTTGGCCAATTTTAGCGAATAATGTGGTATTTAAAATATAAGGAGTTAGTCTAAAACACGATTGTTCTTTTTAACGATTTTCCTAATAAGTAAGCCAAAATTAGGATGTTTTCTGTAGTTAAATCTAAACTCCATCTCTTTTAGATAATAATAGAACCTTTTTCTGTCTATCCCGTGATACTTTCTTAACTTAGTCTTGGCGTATCCCCAGAAACTCTCAATGCCGTTGATATGATGTCTTTTGCTACTAACAAATGTCTTGTCATGGTTAATCCGGTAATGCTTGAATCCGTCTAACACTAAACCGTTGTATGATCTAAAGCTGTCTGAATAGATAATGCTTTTAGGAACAATTCTTGTCTTGATTATTTTTCTTAAAGTATTCCTTGATACATCATTGACAATCCTGGTGTATACCCAGCCATTGCGTTTTAGACTGCCAAATACAGGGATTTTACCAGCTGCGCCTCGGCCGTGATTACCTTTTCTTTTACCGCCGAAGTATGACTCATCTATTTCAATCTCGCCATTAAATGGATTATGTTTTTCGCACTCAATTGCCAGGTTGAAACGGATAATCTGATAGATTCTTTCTGCTGAATGGCGGTTAATCTTAACTGCTTTGCATGATTTAGGGGCTGGTACTTCTAATACAAAGAAGTCTATTAATTTGTTTATCTGTCTGTTTGTTAATTTACTGTTTTTAATTAATCGCTTGCTCATAGATTCAGCATAAATCTTTATGCTGTTCTAGACCAGCTCCGCCCAACCTTATCATAATCAAGGACAAAAGCAATTTTTTTATTAAAATAATTACTCCCATGGTTATTCATATGAATAATAGCTGTCTTGTGCTAAGATTAGCCAAAGACAAAAAAATGACAAAAACTAGTAGAAAATCATAGAATTATTATATTTTGGCTAATATTAGCTAATAATCATCAAAAAATAAATTTGACAACAGCAAAAATCTAAACTATAATAAAATCAACTAAACTTTTATTCATATGAAAGATTCATATGAAAGATTCTAATTTAAAAATTTTAAAATTTGGCCATCGCGGCGCATCTGGCCAGGCACCGGAAAACACGATGTTAGCTTTTAATAAAGCCTTGGAAATGGGCTGTGATGGTGTTGAATTGGATGGTTTATTAACCAAAGACAAACAAGTGGTCATTATCCATGATCAAACCTTAAATAGGACCACTAATGGCAAGGGATTAGTTTGTGAGGCTAACCTTAGCGAAATTAAAGCACTTGACGCTGGCCAGTGTGAAAAGGTGCCCACAATGGAGGAAATCCTTGCTTGGGCCCAGAAAAATAGCTGTTTGGTTAATCTTGAGCTTAAGGATAGGGGAATGATTAATATGGTTGGCAAGGCTATTTTGGAAAAAAAATTAGAGCGTCAAGTTTTTGTAACTTCTTTTTTGCTTGATGAGATAGCTAAATTCAAGAAAAAATTTCCCAATATCCAAGTTGGCTTTATTTTTGACCATTGTCCTTGGCGACCCCAACGAATGGTTCGCGAAGCTAAGGCAGTCGGGGTTTATATTTTAAGCCTGAAAGCCAAATGGATTTTTAAAATGCGGGGAAAATACATTGTAAAACTTGCCCATAACTTTGGGCTCAAAGTCCATGTCTGGAACGTTGACGACAAATCTTCAGCAGAGCGGATGAAGGCCATTGGAGTGGACGGTCTTATTAGTAACTGTCCGGAAATACTATAAAAGCAGGCCATAATAATTTCCCAAAATGATTGCCTAGTAGTCGTTTTTTGTTTCTCTGGCACTGGGTTTACAGAGAGCTTTGGAATTGCTATATTTAAGCTATCTAATTTTTAAGTCTTTAGCTTTATGAAAAAAGTATTGCCCAAAAATTTAGCCTCATTATTATTAACAATTCTTATCCTGTTTTTAATCATCCAAAATCCCTTGCCAATAGCCAAGGTCCTCTACAAACTCGCGCCAATAGCCCGGGCCGAGGAAATAATCCGTTATTTTGAGGAAGAGGCGATTATGGACGCCGTAGAGACTGTTAATAAATCAGTGGTGGAAATTATTGTTAGTCAGGAAACCAAAACTGAAAATTTAACAATTAGCCAGGAAAAGGGCAAGGCAACTGGAATTATTATTTCAAAAGAAGGATTGATTTTAACTAACAAACACGTCCTAAATAAAGGCAATGCTTATAAAATAATAGTTAATGACAAAACTGTATTTGGAGCCGAAATAGACGTTAAAAGCCCGATTAATGATTTGGCTTTGTTAAAAATTGACGCCAAGGGCTTGATGCCTGCCAAATTAGGCGATTCTAAAGCTTTAAAGCTCGGGCAAACAGTTTTAGCAATTGGTTATGCTAAAGGCGAATTTAGTAAAACCGTAACTCGCGGCGTGGTTAGCGGTCTTACCAGGGCCTTTGTTGCTGGCGACAATGGCAAATGGGAACAATTAACTGATTTAATCCAAACTGACGCTATGATCAATAACGGTAGCAGTGGCGGGCCATTGATCAATATCAAAGGCGAGGTTATTGGCATTACCACAGCCATGGATGAAAGCGCCAGGGCCATAAATTTTGCTCTGCCAATTCATCGCGCCAAACCCATGATTGAGTTTTATCAAAAAACCGGCCGGTATGAGCCTGCTTGGTTAGGGGTTTATTATGTGCCAGTTAACGACGAATTAAAAAACCAGCTTAATTTGCCTTATAACTACGGGGCTTACTTAACTAATGATGAAGACAACAAGTATAATGGCATTTTGCCAAATTCACCAGCCGAGAGCGCGGGTCTTCAAAAAGATGATTTAATTCTGGAAATTAATGGCATTAAAATTGATGAAAACAATCCTTTGGCTGATATAATTCAAAAATATCAAGCAAACACGCTGATTAGCTTAAGGATTTACAGAAATGGCATTCAGCTTTCAAAAAATGTGACTTTAGGAAAATGGCCAGAGGAGTTGGATCCGTTGAAGCCCTAAGATTAGCTAAAAACAAGGAGATAGGGTTGACATTTAAATAAAACTTACATATAATTGAGGTGGTTTTAATGCGAGTGTTGTCAAGATCATTTTAATAATTCAAACTCTAAATCAAAAAGGAGGCAGTGATGCCAGACAAGCAAGATTTGCGAGTGCAGATTCCAGAAAAATTTCGAAAACAGTTGGATAAAAGATTTGATCCTAGTCAGGCTGTGCTAAACAAAAAAGCTGGAGAGTGGATCATAGCTGTTCCCTGCTCTTTATGTTTAGAATACAATAGCTTTTGTGGAGGATGCCCTTTTGAGCGGTTTGGGTACGTTGGTTGTGAGCATTGGATAAGATGTGTGTTAGACAACAACCGAATTTTTAGGCTTAGTCCTCATTATGGCATTTTCTGGCATGGGGAAGATGACGCCAAAGCCCGTGAACAAATCATGAAACTACGAGAAGCGGCTGAAAAGCTTATTGAGTGGGTGTAACGAGACACAAAAAGTGGATTAACAGTCCTAGTCCTTTCATGGGTTCTTTCGTGAGAGGACTTTTCTTTTTTTATTGACTAAAACCTCCAAAAAAGATAATCTAAAAACATCCACCCAGCAATTATTAATTATCAATTATTTACATTGAATGTTCACCAAAAAACCTAAAAAATCATTCATCACAGTTACTGTAGATAAAAGCCACCTTTTAACTCTGGGCGAAAAAATGTATGTGGAAAGCATTGAGCTTCTTCGGGAATTAGTCAACAATGCTTATGATGCCGACGCCACTGAAGTTTATGTAACAATTACTCCCAGCCGAATAGAGGTGGAAGACAATGGAAGCGGCATGAACGAAAAAGGATTGGCTCAATATTTTAATATCGGTTCCCCGGAAAAACGGGTCCACTCGGTTTCTCCAAAATTTGGCCGCAAGCGGATTGGCGAGTTTGGAATTGGCAAATTTGCGGCTTTGGCTGTGGCTGATAAATTTGAGATTCAAGCCAGAAAAGGCAAACATACTTATCAGGTAATTTTTAATAAAAAGGACTGGGAATCAGGCGACAAATGGGATTTGCCAATTGAAAAAGTTCCGGCTTCGCCTTTGGATATAGGTGGCACAAGAGTAATTTTAACTGAATTAAAAAAAGAATTCAGTGTTGCCGACGCCAGACAGCATTTGATTGACGCCGTACCTTTAAGAGCTAAAAAATTTATAGTTTTTGTTAATAACCATCGCTTGACTTTAAAATCAGTGGCTGGCCGTCATCTCCCAATTAAGCACAAAACAATTTACGGTCTGATTGAAGGCGAAATTATCATTACTCTCAATGCTCAACAGGTTGATAAGCCAGGCATTGAATGCCGGGTCAAAGGCGCCCTTATCAAACGAGAACTATTTGGTTTAGAAAAATCTCATGAAATTGGACTGAGACGAATCACCGGTTCAATTGAAGCGGATTTCCTGCCAATTACCTCGGGCCGAAGCGAATTTATAATTGATTCTCCTGAATATAAAATATTTTATAACTTAATGAAAGCCGAGCTGGAGAAAGTTTTAAAAATCCTTAAAAAGGAGCGAGACACTCGAGATCTAAAAAAGATGAACAAAGCTCTGCACGAAGCTTTATCCCATATCCGTCAGGCTCTTAAAATGAATCCTGATTTAGTGCCAAGCGGTAAAGCCCTGCGGCAGCGAAAAAAACTCGGCTTAAACTTGCAGGGCGTGAAAATAACAAAGAACAGAGAAGCGGAGAAAGCCGAAGAAATGAAAGCGCAGGGCAGTGGAGACAAGGATAAAGTGAATAAGTCAAAAGAGGAGGAGAATAAACCAGAAATTGAGAAGACTTTAATGAGACGGATTCGGTTGAAAGATTTTGGCGTTTCTTGCGCTTTCGCTCATCTTGGCGAACAAGGGCCCGAAGCAGTGAGCGAGGGCAACTTAATTTACATCAATCAAGACCACTTGCTTTACTTAAAATATTCCAAAAATAAAAATGAACAGCAAATACACCTGCTCCGTTTAATCACTCAAGAAATCAGTATGATGAAACGTTTGCATGTTTCTGCTCGCGCGGCCTATGATTTTCAGAGCAAGTTGTTAAAAGATGCAATTGACTAAACCATCCAAAAACGATACAATGGTATTAGCATCTCCTAATAATAACCCATAACTTTTCTATGCAATTCACTGACCAAAATTTTGAACAAGAAGTAATTAAAAGTGAAACACCAGTGCTCGTGGACTTTTTTGCTGATTGGTGCGGACCCTGCCAAATGATGCATCCAATTATTGAGGAGCTGGCAGAAGAGATGAAAGATAAAAAAGTAAAAATCGGCAAGCTTAATGTTGATGAGGCGCCGGAAACCGCGGGCAAATATAATGTCATGAGCATTCCAACTTTAATAATTTTTAAAGGCGGAGAGCCGGTTGAAACGATGGCTGGGGCGCAGAGTAAGGAGGCGCTGGTTGAAAAATTGGAGAAAATAATGGGAATATAATTGGTTTTATATTATTAAGATTTTCATGATTTGACGTCTTTTAACAGCTATGAGTTAATAAATTGTTAATAGAGTTAATAAAGCTAATGGATTTGTAAAACATGCCGTCTTCTTATTAACTTTATTAACTGCTTTATTAACCCTATCTATGCCCACAAATGATGAGTGGCCATATGAATATATAAAAATTTTATGACATACGACGCAATAATCGTCGGCGCCGGCGCCGCCGGCCTAACAGCCGGGCTTTATGCGGCCAGGCGCAACCTAAAAACCTTAATTCTGTCCAAGGATATTGGCGGGCAGACAGCCGTGGCCACGGAAATCGAAAACTATCCGGGCGTTCCAGATGAACCAAACGGCCTCCTGCTCATGCAAAAGTTCAGACAACAGGCAGAAAGTTTTGGCGCTGTTATCCAATCAGGAGAAGTCAAGAGCATCAAACCCCAAAACAATGTCTTTATTGTTAAAACTCACAAAACAAACCACAAAACCAAAACTGTAATTTTAGCTTTTGGCCTAATCCCCAGAAAGCTGGGTGTTCCAGGTGAAAAGAAATTTACCGGCAAGGGCGTGGTTTATTGCGCTACCTGCGATGGGCCTTTGTTTAGAAATAAAATCGTGGCGGTTGCGGGCGGGGGCAATTCCGGTCTTGATGCCGCTGACTTTTTGGCTGGGATTGCTAAACAGGTTTATCTTATCCATCGTCGGGACAAATTCAGAGCTGAAGCTGTTCTCCAAAAAAAAATCCAAAGAGCTAAAAATGTTAAAATTATCTTAAATTCAGCAATCAAAAAAATAAACGGCAAAGATAAGGTTGAATCAATTATTGTGGCTGAAACTAAAAAAGGCAGCTCGCAAGAAATAAAAGTTGATGGAGTGTTTGTAGAAATCGGTTATGAAGCAAAAACTGATTGGCTGGAGGGGTTGATTAAATTGAATGAAAAAAATGAAATTGTTACTGATGAAAATTGCCAGACTAATGTGCCGGGAATTTTCGCGGCCGGCGATGTTACTGATGCGCCGTATAAACAAATTGTAATCTCTGCTGGCGAGGGCGCCAAAGCCGCTTTGCAAGCTTATGGTTATATTCAACATAAGGGGGGTACTAAAGAAGAACCGGACTGGGGACGGTAAAATTTACTATTTATTATTTACTATTTACTATTCAAGACAAAATAACAAAAACAACATTAGGATAAAAAGGAACAGTAAATAATAAATAGTAAATAATAAACAAAAAACTATGTCTCCATCTATTGAAGAGCTTCTAAAATCTTCAAAATTAAAAAAGCCCAGCGATGATGATACGGCCACGGAAAAGTTGCAGAAAAAACTGCAGGCAATAAAGGGTGGGGAGCTTGAGCAAGAAATTAAAACCCGAGCTGAAAAACTCGGGTATGGTTATGCTAACCTCCAAAAAGGAGGAGTGATGCCCGAAGCCTTAAACCTAATTCCTAAACAAAAAGCCGAAGAAGCCCGGGCAGTTTGTTTTTTAACCTCAATCAACGAAGTTAAGCTTGGCGCCGTGGACCCCGCTGATCCCAAGGTGCAAGAAATATCCGAACAAATAAAAAAAGACCATGGTCTTCGGGTAAACCTGCATCTTATTTCTCAAGACAGTTTTGACAAAGCCATGGCGCTTTATAGTTTGCTCCCAAAGATAAAAAAATCCAAGGGCCAGGTGACTATTGAAGAACGGGATCTAAACAATTTAAAAACCAAAATAAAAACCTTTAAAGATCTGGCTGGTCTCATCAAAGAAGTGCCCCTGACTGATTTCATGGCTTTGGTTATTGCTGGCGCTATCCAATCCCGGGCTTCGGATATTCATATTGAAGCTGAAGAAAATGCAGTTAAGCTCCGTTACCGTATTGACGGGGTATTACAGGATATAGCCCGTCTCCCTTATGAATCCTGGCCAAAAATCATTTCCAGGATCAAACTCTTTTCCGGACTTAAGCTCAATATTACTAGCAAGCCCCAAGACGGTCGTTTTACTATTACCTTAACTAAAGATAAAGTTGACGTCCGGGTTTCCTGCCTGCCAACCGCTTATGGCGAAAGCGTGGTCATGCGGCTTCTAATGTCTTCAGCCATGGGTTTGGCCTTTGAAGATCTGGGCCTTCGGGGCGAAGCCTTTAAGCGAATGGAGCAAGAAATTAAAAAAACTAATGGTATGATCCTCACCACCGGTCCGACCGGTAGTGGTAAAACCACCACTCTTTATGCTATTCTTAACAATCTTAATCAACCTGGCACGAAAATCATCACCTTGGAAGATCCGGTTGAGTATAAATTAAAAGGCATTAACCAATCACAGGTTGATAAAAGTAAAGATTACACTTTTGCTAATGGCCTGCGTTCGATTTTAAGGCAAGACCCTGATATTGTCATGGTTGGTGAAATCCGCGATTTAGAAACGGCGGAAATTGCCATCAATGCTGCCCTCACCGGGCACTTAGTAATCTCTACCCTGCATACTAATAATGCCGCTGCTTCTGTGCCGCGCCTGCTGGCTATGGGCGTTAAACCCTTCCTCCTGGCTCCAGCCCTTAACGCAGTAATTGGCCAACGACTCTGTCGCCGAATTTGTAAAAAATGTAAAGTTGAAGACAAACCAAATCCGGAAACTTTAGAAAAAATTAAAAAAATTTTAAAGAGCCTGCCGCCCAAAGACAAAGAGGGGATTGATATGGATAATTTAAAATTCTATACAGGCAAGGGCTGTAGCCAATGTGATAACCTTGGTTACCACGGCCGGATTGGCATCTATGAAGCCTTGACTAGGAACAAAGAAATTACTGATATGATTAATCAAGGCAAGGTTAATGATGCTGACTTGCAAGTAACAGCCGTTGAAAATGGCATGATAACCATGGCTCAGGATGGGCTCCTGAGGGTTTTGGATGGGGTTACGAGCGTGGCGGAGGTGGAGAGAACGATTGGGTTGTAGTGTAGAAATAAAGAAATTGAGAAACAAGAAATTGAGGGACGAGTATTGCAAAACTTTTTATAAAGGACTCAATCATTTATTTGGGTAATTTTCCCAGCTCAAAGTCTCCTTATATGATTGTGGCTGTTAGAGAAGTCAAAAAAAATTGGCAAAATTATTCTAACCGCGTTTGCTACTAAAAATTTAGGTCTAAATTATAGATTATACTTCAATTTACAAAAAAAACTCCTCGCCAGTGTTTGCGCTACGACGAGGGGTTTTCTTTTTTGTGAAATTTTGCCTGCCTTGAGTGAAATCGAATGGTGTTTTTGTAACTCGGTT
Organism: Patescibacteria group bacterium; assembly: GCA_018896645.1. Lineage (NCBI taxonomy): Bacteria > Patescibacteria group bacterium. The sequence goes on from JAHIMF010000033.1 coordinate 29,456, forward strand.
ATATTTCAATCTCACCTTTTTCCGCTATCTCGCACCGTCCCAATCTTTCAATCACTCCTTTTTGTCCCTTAACTAATTTTTCATATTTCCCAGATTTCACCCCAACCTTAATAATTTCTCTTGGCTCAATCTTTTTATCGGCTCGTTTATTTCTGATAGTCGTCACCAATTCTTGAAATTTTTCAAATTCAGCCGCGCTTTTCGCGTCAATCAACTTCTCATCAGCTTTTGGCCATTTTTGAACCATCAACAAACCCTGACCAGAAGCAAGGGCTTCTGGTCGGCCCTGGGGGCGCGAGTCACCAGCCCTTGCTGGTAACTCCAATGGCATTAATTGCTGCCAAATAGTCTCCGTCACAAACGGCGCAAACGGATGCCAAAGTTTCAAAAGATTCGTCAAAATATAAATCAAAATCCCGTCTTTGCCGGTCTCAACCTTGGAAATCTCCAAATACCAATCCGCTAATTTTGTCCAAGTAAATTCATAAAGCGTTTCCCCGGCGCGTGAAAACTGAAATTCATCCATCGCCTTTGTCACCTCACGGATAACTATGTTCAACTCCGACAAAATCCACTTATCTGACAGGCTTAAATTTTTAAAATTCGCATCACCCCTTGTTTCTTGTTTCTTGTTTCTTGTTTCTTTATCTTCATCCACACTCATCAAAATGAATCTTGAGACATTCCATAGTTTATTTACAAAATTCCTTGATCCCCGCATTTTCTCCTCATAAAACTTGCTGTCGTTTCCCGCCGTAGTTCCTAAAAGCAAACTCAATCGCAAGGCGTCAGTCCCGTATTGTTCAATCAGTTCAAGCGGGTCGGTCCCGGTTTTGTCCGACTTTGAAAACTTTTTGCCCTTCTCGTTTCTTAACATCCCATGGATATAAACATCTTTAAATGGAATCTCATTAAGCCCATAAGTGCTCATCAAAATCATCCGCGCCATCCAGAAAAACAAAATTTCATACCCCATCTGCATAAAAGTAGTTGGATGAAACTTTTTCAAGTCACTTGTTTCATTCGGCCAGCCCAATGTGCTAAAAGTCCAAAGCCCAGAAGAAAACCAAGTATCAAGGGTGTCCGGGTCTTGTTCCCAATCGTCACCTTTGGGTGATCTATCTCCTACGTAGATATCTACGCAGGCACTATTTGAGTTGTTTGAAATATATTCCCAGCCAGGTTGCCAGGCCTTCTTCTTTCGCCAATCCTCATCAATCGCTTTCTCCCAAGTTTTATCGTTTAGTAAAACCTCCAACGCTAATTGTGGCGCTTTGTGAGCAATAATCGCTATTTTTTTACCTTTATATTTATTCTGTACGTCTTTAAAAAAGTTTTTTATTCTTTCTTCGACTTCTCTATAACTTTCGCCACCAGGAAAGGGTGTATCAATAATCTCTTTTTCTATTGCCTCTACTTTTTTGTTGTCGCACCCTGTCATGTCGCCATAGTCGCATTCTCGTAATCTTTTATCTTTTATAATCTTAAATTTTCCGCCAAAAGCCATTTCTGCAGAATCAACCGCCCGCTTCAAATCAGAGCAAAAAACAACATCAAATTTTTTATCTTTAGTTAACTTTTTTAATTCTTTGGATTGCTTTATACCCAATTTTGACAATTCAACATCATACTGCCCCGAAGCTTTATCATTCTCGTTGTCAACCGTTGTCCCATGAACATAATAAGTAATTTCCACTGACTCGTTTGTTTTCTTGTTTTCTTGTTTTCTTGTTTTCTTGTCGCTATACCACACCGGTATCCGATGTCCCCACCAAATCTGTCTAGATATGCACCAATCCCGCAAATTATCAATCCACTGCAAATAACTTTTTTCAAATCTTTTAGGCGTAATTTTTACCTTCTGCTTCGGGTCACCCCTGTGCCCAACAGTCACCGCGTCCCGCATCAAATCCTTTAAGCTTTTATCGCGCCCGGGAATATCCTTGTTCACATCAACAAACCATTGTTCCATAGGCAAAACTTCAACAGGATCCTTAAACCTGTCCGACGTTCCAACATTTTGCGTAATCTTTTCTTCTTTCTCAATCAATCCATTTTTTCTTAGATATTCTATAAACTTTTCTCGCGCTTCTTTTACTCTCAAACCTTCATATTCAATCCCAGCATTTTTGTTCATTCTGCCATCCTCGCCAATAACAGAAATTAGATTAATTGGATTATTTTGAGCTTTGCATTGATTATACATTTCATAATCAATTTGGCTATGCGCTGGCGTCACGCCAACCGCGCCAGTGCCAAATTTTATATCAACTTGATTATCCGCAATAATTTTTATATTCAACG
>JAHIMF010000034.1 GCA_018896645.1 Patescibacteria group bacterium
AGCAGAGCTAAAAAAACTGGCTAAGAACGTAGAAAAAAGTAATTACGTTAAAGATAAGCGGCAGAATAAATAGGGACAGCGGCTAATTATCAACATCGTAGGGGAGGTTCCTGCCTACCGGCAGGTAGGTAAGCCTCCCCTACGAATTAAGAAAAATTAGCCGCTGTCCCTATTTATTGGTGCGCGGGGAGGGAGTTGAACCCTCACGCCTTGCAGCACTACCCCCTCAAAGTAGCGTGTCTGCCATTCCACCACCCGCGCGCAATCTATCTTTCAATTAATAATTGTGCAGCACCCGCATAAAATATAAAAGAAGTTATTTATTTTTAGCCAATGGATTAGGCGATAAAAAATAGCTATCTCTTAAATTGTTCTTTAATATAGGGCCTTGTAAAATAATAAATCGCTAAAGCTGAGATACCGATATCAATCGCATAAACACACCACAAAGAAACCCAGGCAATCATATTTGTGTATGCCGGGGAAGTTAGCTGACAGGAACCGGCTATAGGATGTATATTTTTAACGACAATCTGCGTATGCTTACTCATGGCGTCAAAAGGATGCTTCCAATAAAATATAGAAATAGTAAACCAGGAAAAGAGCACGGCGAATTTACGAAATATTTCTTCCCGGCGCAAGATTCCTATGGCTAAAGCCAACTCAAATATCCTAAATATTATTGAAAGAGGATAGCGCAGCAAGATTATTTTCCCGGGCAAAGCCTGAAAAATCGTGCTATACCAAGAGTAGTAATTTGGCGTCAGTAACTTAACATAAAGCTGAAAAAGCGAATCTACAATAAAATATAGCCCAAAAAGTGTTATACCGAGAGCGAATTTCTTTTTCATTTTTGCCCCTTTAACCTAAAGACACCTTTTAAAAACCATACAATAACCAACGGCTTAAGTAATACCCTCCCTGCCAACTTACAAAAAAAAGAAGCCAAAAAAATAGAATTGATGGTGAAAAGAAAACAGTTAAATATCTGATGAACCAAAACCAAAGATAAACGCTAAAAACAGAGATCTGCTTTGGCTTAAATACACAGGTTAATATATCATATTTACGCCAATCAAGCGAATTAATCCTGTTTTCTTTTTTTAGGCGGAGGAATAAATCTGTCCCCGGAAAAGGCGTTAAAATCAACAGGTAAATATGCCAGATTCTGGAACGCACCAAAAACCATAATAATTTCAAATAATCAAAATGGCTGTAATGGTCTAGGCCAATGATAAAAGAACCAAAAATCTTTATTTTATGAGCTTTAATATTATTAATGGCAATTTTATAATCCTCAGCCGTTTGAATCTGCTTTAAAGATGTCTTGGGGTAATCTTTTGAATATATACTTTCAAAACCAATTAATAGCCTCTTGCATCCGCTCTCTTTAGCCAACCATAAAATTTCTTCGTCAAAGCCAATATCAATTGAACAATTGCCTATCCAGGAAACTTTCAAAGGAATCATCTCTTTAAAAAGCTTTTTTGCGTAATCTGGGCTTGAATAAATATTATCGCAACGAAATATTACCATTGGCCTACGGATAAAAAAGGCACGCTTAGCCTTTTTAATCCTCTTAATGATTTCGATTACTTGTTCTGTCTTGGTAAAACGCAACCACGTAGATATACGCGCGCAGAAATCACAATGATATTTGCACCCGCGGGCGATATGGACGCCTGCCAGACTAAGCAGGCGCGGGTCTAGATGTAAAAAATAGTCATAAACAGGAGTAAAAAAATCTTCCAGCGATTCGCCTTTGTATACCTTTTGCAGGTGATTGTTTTCGAAATCTTTGATCACCTGAGCCCAAACTGACTCTGCCTCCCCAATAACAATGCTATCTGCATGCTCAGCCGCCTCAAGCGGCAAAGCAGTTACATGAGGGCCTCCTAAAACCACTTTAGAGCCGGCGAGCCTGAATTTATCTGCCAGGCGATAAGCTTCAAAAGCAGTAGAGGTTAAACAGCTGATACCAATGAGTTTTCCGCCGGAAAAGTCGCTGCCAAACCAAAACTGTTTTAAATTAATTATTTTAATCTTATAATCTACGGGAGTTAAAGCGGCAAGCGTTAGTAAAGAATATGAAACAGGGTTCCCTGTGCCAATCCTCTGGATAATATTAACCAAGAAACGGGAAAGGCGCGGATTAACAATAGGATTAATAAGAATCAGTTCTTTATTGATTTTTCACCCTTGAATCTTTAATGCAGGATTACCAAGCCTTAATTAGTTGCCCCGCATGGAATCGAACCATGATAGCCAGATCCAGAATCTGAAGTCCTAC
>JAHIMF010000035.1 GCA_018896645.1 Patescibacteria group bacterium
CAAAATTAAAGGCGCAAAACTCCCTCCTCTTGTTTAAGAGGAGGGTTGGGGTGGAGTTAAAAATAAATCAAACTCCATCCTGTCCTTCCTCTTATCCAAGAGGAAGGGACTAAATAACACGGAACTATATTGAAAATTATTATGTTATGCATCTAAAGCTAATAAAATTAACCATATTATCACTTCTTTTTTTGCTTTGCGAAACCGCTCATAGCTCTGCCGCCAAATCCCCTGACGCCATCGCCATCAGAGTCATTCCCAATACCGAGCATTACAGCCCGATGAGGTGGTACAAAGAGCAGGGTTTTTTGGGATCTCCCCAGTCCATGTCCATTGACGGCTACCAGGCCATCAGGGACGGCAGGACCGTTTATGTTAACGCCGCCAATATCGGCGTTGACAGCACTATATATACCAACATCTATCTCCTCTCCTACAACCAGGATGCGGAGCAGGCCACCGTTAAAATCGTCAATGAAATGCTCTCGCACTGGCATTTTAACAGGAACATCACTGATTCGGGCCAATGTGCCGACTCTGCCGGCAATTTGGGAAACGGCTGCCTCACTGACGCGGACTGTTCCGCTCAATCCGCCCTGGGCGGAGGACAGTACTGCCAAAGCCCCAAAGCCAAAATAACCAGAGACACGAGGCGGCTCTCTGATTTGGCCGAGATTAAAATCGCGCTGGAAGATTACAAGCAAATAAACAGCCGTTATCCCAAATTAGATTCCGGCTCCTATTTGCCGGGAAAATCACTCTCCACCTGGCCCAGCTGGCATGAAACATTAACCAAGGAATTGGGAACCGGCCTGCCCAACGACCCGATTAACAGATTGGGCCAATGCGAGGGCTATGACCCGGCCACCTGCTGGAGCGAGCAAGACAAAAAGTTCGCGGACGCGGACACAGATGACCTAGAATTGAACCTGCCCGAGGATAGCCGCGCTTATGTTTACGCTGCTAAAGACAACGGAGCCGGCTACAAGCTCTGCGCCGTCATGGAATCAGGCCTCTTAACCACTTTGGAAGTCGGCGCCTGCGCCGAAAGCGAGATGACGGCCCAATTCAGCGCGTCAAGCGAAAACAGCCCGCCCCAAATCACCGGCGTTAACCTGCCCCAGGCCGAGTCAGGCCCGAGCTACCAAGGATTTATTTCAGCCGCCGATCCTGACAACGACCCGTTAGCATGGACATTTGCCATAGTGAGCTGCCCGCTTTGGAATAATTTGAGATTGGAAAACACCGCTCTTGCCAGCCAGAAAAAAATCATTGCCGACAATGCCGGCCAGGCCGGTACTTGCCAAATCACCATTACCATAGACGACAAAAGGGAAGCGGGGCAAATCAGCCAAAATTATTCCATAACAACCGTCAACGGCAATCTGCCCGTAATCCAGCCCGTAGCCAATCAGACCATCACGATCGGCAAAGACCTCGTTTTCGCCATCACCGCCAGCGAAGCCGATTTGCAATACCCGCTGACGATTGAATTTACAGGCGCCCCAACCGGCCTCAATTCCACCGGCTCAGGCCAGATAATCGGCTCAAACTACCAATTCAATATCAGCGGCATTGTCATAGATCAAACCAAAGCATATAATATCACGGCCATTGCATACGACAAGTATTTGGGCGCTTCAACCCCGGTTAATTTCACAGTCACGGTGGAAAACCAAAAACCGAATATTACCTCAACCCCGGTAACCAACGCCACGGCCTGCGTGGATTATTCTTATGATGTCAACGCCGCCGACCCGGACAGCCACATAGTGGAATATTTTGATTCAACCAACACCCTGCCGGCCAATCTAACTATAAACCAAACAACCGGTTTAATCAGCGGCCAAGTCCAGGCCCCAGGAAATTACAACATAACCATAGAAGCAAGAGACCAGTATTATGGCCAGACAATCGCTCCCTATTCGGCCCAAGCCGGCCAAACCTACGCTCTTAGTGTTGCCAATGAGGTGTTTACGGTAACGGCTCCGGCCGACGACACAATCTATGTCGCTCCAACCGGCGTGCCAATAGCAGGACTCTATTATATGCCGATTACCTATTTCGGAACTTCGGTCAAATCAACAACCAATACCGTCACCTGGTCAAGAACTGTTAATCCGGTTCTGCCTGCCGGCCTGACCATTGTCATTAACCCAACAACCGGAAACATCAACGCCACCGGCGACAACAACGCGACCAATCCGGGAACCTATACCGTCACTGTTACAGCAATCAACGTTTGCGGCGCCACTGCCAGCGACAGCTTCACGCTAACTGTCAAGCCGAATGAATGGTGCGGGGATAATATTCTGCAAATAGCCCAAGGCGAATCCTGCGACACTAATCAGCTTAACAGCCAAACCTGCGTAACGCAGGGCTTTAGCGCCGGAACTCTCGGCTGTTTAAGCTCTTGTACTTTTGACACTTCCGGCTGCTGCAACTCGGCCTGCGCCGGCCGGGAATGCGGAGCCGACCCGGCTTCCTGCCTTGTTTCCTGCCCGCCCGGTTGCGGGCCCAACGCTTCCTGCTCTTCCGGCGCCTGCGTTTGCAACGCCGGCTATGCCGCCTGCGACGGGGAAGAGACGGACGCGGACGGGTGCGAGTGCAATATCGGAGCCGCGGGATGCAGTTGCGTTTCAAGCGCCTGCGCTTGTTTTTGCGTGTTTGACGACTCCGCTTATGATAACTGCGTATATCAATAATTTATTTAACAAAAAAATATGAAAGAAAAAATGCAAAAAATCAGCAAATTTATCGTTTCCAGGATGTTTTATTTAATTCTGGGAATATCCGTTGCTATTGCCATCCCAATCGCTTACGCCGCCTGGAACAGCACGGTTAATCCAGGCGAAACCTTAACCGCTACGAAATGGAATGAGCATGTTAATAAGCTGATTGAGCTGAGTAACAAAATAGATAGTTGGCCACCGGGCAGTTATTGCATATTTATGGGCGGCGGCTCTTGTCCAAGTGGATTCGCGCAAAAAAGCGGATATATGAGAGCAATTTTTCTTTTTGCCGCCGACAATAACTATATCGTGCCGGTAACTTTTGGAAATAGCAATATTCAATGTCATGGTGCTTGTGGACAATATGGGAACTGGATAGGCGAATTAAATTTAAATATTTGTTGTAAATAAAAAAATCGCATTAATTTATTTTTAATTGAAAAATAAGAGAAAAAGTGATAAGGTGACATAAAGCGGACGGGATACGACGGAGGAGTAGCCCGTACGCGTTTTGCAATATTCGCGACGAATGCGTACGGGCTACTTCGCCCTTCAGGCTCCGTATCCCGTCCGCAAAAAACAAAATGACTTTAAAGGCGTATTTAATAATAATGGGCATAGCGACTTTATGCTGCTGGGCGGCTTTCGGCTTTATTTTGCGGACCGTTAATCCGGAAGTTACCAATACGATCGGCTTTTTGCTGTTTTATCTGTCTTTATTTTTAGCCGTAAGCGGTTCCGCCGCGATAATCGGCTTTGTGGTTAGATTTATCGGCCTAAAGCATGAATTGGTTTTTAATTCAGTCAAGCAAGCTTTCCGCCAATCGTTTTTATTCGCCTTTTTAATCATTTCGGCGCTGTTTCTACTGTCAAAAGGTTTATTTTCTTGGCTGAATTTATTGTTGTTAATCGCGGGGTTGTCAATGTTGGAGTTTTTTTTAATAAGCCATAGTAAATATAATGCGAATACTACGAATTAAAATGCAAATACTACAAAATGAATAATGCAAATGAAAAAGTGATCTATAAAGAATTGTCGTATAAAATTACAGGGCTATTATTTAAAACTCATAAAGCATTGGATAGATATAGAAATGAAAAACAGTATGCGGATTTTTTTGAGGAATTATTAAAGCAAGAAGGAATAAAATATATTAGAGAATATAGATTTGAAGATTTTCAATATGGAAAAGGAAAAGTAAGATGTGTTTGTGATTTTATTGTTGATGATAAAATAATTTTAGAATTTAAAACAAAAAATTATTTGTCAAAAGAAGATTATTTTCAAACCAAAAGATATTTAGTTACTTTAAATTTAAAATTAGCCATATTAGTAAATTTTAGGCAGCCAAGCTTGGTTCCTAAAAGAATATTGAATAACGGTTATTGTAAATTAGCATAGTACTTTTGTAGTATTTGCATACAATTTGCAATATTCGCATTATGATAAATAAATTGCAACAACTTAAAAAACAAATATTGGAAGAATTAAGCGAGATAAAAGACTTGGAGAGTTTGCGCGCTTTGGAAATTAAATATTCGGGCCGCAAAGGCGAGCTGACCGAAATTTTGCGCGGCATAGCCGGTTTAAGCGGAGAAGAGAAAGAAACAATCGGCAAGCTGGCGAACGAGATTAAATTGGAATTGCGCAAGAAATTTGCCGAGCAACGGGAGACAGTTGAGGAGAAGCGCGAAAAAGAATTTGTTGACGCGACATTGCCCGGAGAAAAATACGACCGGGGCCACCTTCATCCTATAACAATAATCCAAAATGAGCTGGAAGATTTGTTCGCTTCCATGGGCTTTATGGTTTTGGACGGACCGGAATTGGAAAGCGATTATTATAATTTTGAAGCGCTGAATATATCGCGATATCATCCGGCGCGCGATATGCAAGACACTTTTTATGTAGATACGAAGAATAAGGAAGGGGAGTATGATTTAGTGATGAGGACGCATACTTCGCCGGTGCAGGTAAGGGCTATGCAGAAATACGGAGCGCCTTTGCGCTGCGTCGCCCCGGGCAGGGTTTTCAGGTGCGAAGCGACCGACGCCGCGCATGAGCATACTTTTGACCAAATGGAGGGTTTAATGGTGGATAAAGATATTTCAATCGCCAACTTAATCGCGGTTATGAAAGAATTGTTAAAAGGCATCTTTAAAAAAGAAATGGAAGTAAGAGTAAGGCCCGGTTATTTTCCCTTTGTTGAGCCGGGAATTGAGCTTGACATAAAATGCACGATTTGCGGTGGCGCGAAGTGCCCCAGTTGCAAAAACAGCGGCTGGCTGGAGCTTATGCCGGCCGGCATGGTTCATCCCAATGTTTTAAAATTCGGCGGCATTGATTCTAAAAAATATTCAGGCTTCGCTTTCGGGCTCGGACTTACAAGATTGGCGATGATGAAGTACGGCGTTGACGACATTCGCTTGTTTAATAGCGGGGATCTGAGATTTCTTGAACAATTTTAAATAAATATGTATCTATCCCTAAATTGGCTAAAAGACTTCATTGATATTCCAAAATCTCTTTCCCCCGAAGAGCTTGGCTTAAAATTGACTATGCATACGGTTGAAGTTGACAGCGTGGAGAAGCAGTTAAAGGATGTAATTTACGATATTGACAATAAATCAATTACCCATCGGCCGGACCTTTGGTCGCATTACGGCATGGCGCGGGAGATTGCGGCCTTTTTGGACGTTAAACTGAAGAAATATAATGCGAATACTACAAATTTGTATGCGAATACTACAAATCAAAAAATGCGAATTGATGTTAAGATTGAGGATGAAAAATTATGTCCGAGGTATATGGCTGTTGCCGTGAGCGGGATTAAAGTTGAGCCGTCGCCTGAATGGATGCGAGAGCGTTTAATCGCCGCGGGCTCCAGGCCGATAAACAACATTGTTGACATTACCAATTATGTCATGCTGGAGCTTGGACAGCCGTTGCACGCCTTTGATTTCAGTAAAATTTCAAATGATATTAAAATAATCGTAAGAAAAGCAAAACAAGACGAAGTTATAGAAACATTGGACGGGGAGAAGAGGAGGTTGGATGAAGAAATGCTGGTGATTGCCGATAAAAATAAACCGATTGCCATTGCCGGAGTTATGGGCGGAGCAAATAGCGAGGTGGATGGCGCGACAACCGAAATTATTTTAGAATCCGCCAATTTTAATTTTATTTCAATTAGAAAAACTTCG
>JAHIMF010000036.1 GCA_018896645.1 Patescibacteria group bacterium
AACGGCTTGGCCGTTATAAAGGGCCCTGAAAACTGCCTCATGGGTAACCTCTCCTGGAATATAAAGATAAGTCCGACTCAACCCCGGATATTCATCTTCATGTCCGGGACGGCCATCCCAATGAGCGTCAGAATTACCGATACCCACCACTTTTCGTCCTTGCTTAAGTAACTTATCCCACTCTGAAGTTACCTGGGTGAACTTGCCACTATTAAAAAGTTCAACACCATGATAGCTTATAAAGTCTTTGAGCTCACCCTCCCAGGGGAAATCTGGTTCCCACCAACTACCTTTGGGATGGGCAATAAAGAGAAGGGGAGGGATACCTATAATTTCTGGCACCACACTACTCGCCCTATTAATCATATCTTGACCGTTAATTTCTATCTCGGGCCCGTAAGCGCCTACAAAAACAAAAGAACTAATATTGTAGGCCAGGAGATGCCCATCAGAAACCGCAGGTATCACTGAACCCACCTCTTCCCCAGGAATCACTAAAATCCCCGTCTCCTCCTCTGCTTCGCGACATCGTCTCTGCATCTCCTGCCAAGTAAAATCTCCTTTCTCAAAATCAACATGACCAATCAGGGTACTCTCCAAATTATCATTATAAAACATCTCTTCGTGGTCAGTAATAACGATGAATCTCAAACCTTGCCCCTTTGCTACAAAAGCCTGTTCTATTATACTAGGAGGTTCGGGGTTTCCAACGCCTAATCCGTAAGCCATGTCCCATTTAGAAAAAGCTGAATGGACATGAAGATCACCGGGAACCCAAGAAGCTAATTGGGCTTCTATGGCTGTCAAAGAACAAAAAATAATCAAGCTCCCAATCAATAAACACGTTAGCTTCTTCTTCATGACGTCTCCTCTCTTCATCAACTTTCAAGTCTCTGTGATTTATTTTTATCTATTTCTTATTTTTATAATCACTATTCCTATAATTCCAAAAATTATCCCCCACATTACAGCTGAAGATCCAATCAATAACCATGCAGATTGTGATGTAGAAATATCTTTGAGAGTGTGAATTGGCAAAGAGATCAATAAACCAGGCATTATTAAAAACGATCGCCACTCTCTTATCCCTGGTCCCCCAGTAACCTTCCATAAAGTCGCAAATAATCCTGACCCCACGAAAAGCCCAATTAAAAAAATTCTCCAATTCTTTCTTCCAATTGAACCCCTATTTAAAACAGAAGGTCTTTTTGTCTTTGGTTTGTCTGCCACTATAAATTCTTCAAATTAAAAATAAAACTGTTTTCATTATATCATTTGGACAAGCTCAAGACAAGCAAAAAATCGCCGGCTTGGAAGCTCGCTTAAATATATTATACCATAAAATTGAATAAAAAAGAAAAAGCCCAGCCTGAACCGCTATCCACACCAAAAACTTGACAAAATTTTATCCACAGTATAAAATAAAAATAATGAAAAATTTAAACACCACAATCCATCATCACGAGCAGGCTCAAGCTATCTAGGGGCTCGTTTTGTGGTATTTAAAACAATCTAAATCACCAACGTTTTACCAAACGACTCCCCTGTGAGTCGTTTTTATAATACATAATCTATGACCACCGAAATACTCAAAAAAATCAATTTCGAAAAATTAGCCGGCCTAATTCCTGCTATTATCCAAGACTGGCAAACCAAACAGGTTTTAATGCTGGCTTTTATGAATAAAGATGCTCTAGAAAAAACCTTGGAAACTAAAACTACTTGGTTTTGGAGCCGAACGCGAAAAGAATTATGGAACAAGGGTGAAACATCAGGAAATTTTCAAATTGTCAAAGAAATATATCTTGATTGCGATAACGACAGCCTGTTGATTCTGGTTGATCAAAAAAATGGCAAAGCCTGCCATACCGGCAAAATATCTTGTTTTTTTAAAAAAATATAAAAAATGCTAATCTACGAATATGCGAATAGTATTTACGGCATCCACATACATCTGTGAATTTGCATTTTGACCACTTATAAACTAATATCACATCTATTTCTAACCAAAAAAATATGGACACTATAAAAAAACTATTCGCAACAATCAAACAAAGGCAAAAATATCGGCCAAAAGAATCTTACACAGCCGAATTGTTTAAAAAGGGAACTGATGAAATTACAAAAAAGATAGGTGAGGAAGCCATTGAGGTGATTATTGCCGGAAAAAACAAAGATAAAGAAGAAATCACCTATGAAATGGCTGATCTCTGGTATCATTGCCTGGTTCTTTTGGCGCATTCTGATATTACGCCGGAAGATATCTATGGTGAACTAGAAAAAAGGTTTAAATAATTAACTACCAAAAATATGTCATTGAAAAACAACAAATTAAAAATCGCCATCCCCAACAAGGGACGGCTGTCAGACGCATCAATCGAAATCCTTAAAACCATAGGCCTTGATTTTGAAGTGCATGAACGGCAACTGTATTCTTCAGCCGAAAATCTTAATATTGAAATACTCTATATCAGAGCCGGCAATATTCCGGAATATGTTCAAGATGGAATTGCCGACTTGGGAATCACTGGCCTCGACTTAGTAAAAGAGAGACAAAGCCAAGTTCAAATTCTGGAAAAGCTTCATTTCGGTAATGGTAAGATTATTATTGCTGTACCGGAAAAATCAGCCATTGAAAACCCCAAACAGCTTGAGAACAAAAAAATAGCAACTTCATATCCAGCTATTGCCAAAAAATACCTTGAAAACCAGGGAATAAACGCTGATATTATTGAAATTGAAGGCGCTCTGGAAATCACCCCGGCTCTGGGCCTCTCTGATGCCATTGTAGACCTGACTTCAACCGGCAGTACCCTAAAGATGAACAACCTTAAAACTATTAAAGAAATCATGGCAACAGAGGCAGTGCTTATCGGAAATAGCCAGTCTCTGGACCAGAAGAAACAAGAAATCAATAATATTGTTCTCCGATTTGAAAGCGTGATGACTGCCCAGAGAAAAAGATATATTATGATGAACGCGCCTAAAGAATTGCTCCCAGCGATTAAAAAAGTCGCGCCAGGTCTTGCTTCGCCTACTATTATGGATTTAGCTAAACCCGGAATGATTGCCGTGCATTCTGTAGTTGATAGAAAAAATATTTGGGAAACAGTTGAAAAATTGAAAAAAATCGGGGCTAGCGACATTCTGGTCATACCAATTGAAAAAATGGTCTCTTAAAAAAAGGCCTCGCTAAAGTGAAATTTACTTTCTGGCGAGGTCTTTTTATTTTTTAACAATGGTGGCATTCACAATGCTCGCATAAAATCCGTCTACTTAACAATTACAAGAATTTCTATTTTTGTTGCCTCGTTAATAGCAAAACGCGCAACTTCTAACTACACTGGCAATCAAAAACCCAAACCTGGCTGTCTCAAACCCGCCAGCCCCCGAATATCCACCGTTTTTACTTCCAAATCAGGAATCGGCTCACCTACCTCCGCCCTCTGCATTAAAAACAAATATTCTTTATTCTTGGCATCATTGCCATTTGTATTATTAAGCCACTTGTTAGTCCAGGTCATAGTAGCCATCACATTTTTTTTATAATCCATCTCTATCGCGCTACACTTCATTTCTGATTTTTTTAGAATGTCCAAAATTGCTTTAAATGTTGCTCTGCCATTATTGTTATACGATAAAACAATATATTTTGTATTTGTGTTATTTATCAATTTTTTTATTGCCTCGATGACAATATATTGTCCGTTGGAATTTTTTTTGAATTCCTCAAAAATAGATCCTGCCACTCTATCGCTAACATCCTCGCGCCTGTTAGCCACCCCCACCAAATTTGGTTTATCATTTAGACATATGGTTTTCCAAATATGATAATAAGAAGCATAACGCACCCTTGAGGGAGGCATCAGTTCGTTGGAAGAGCCGTATGGCGGGTCATAGTACGCTAAATCAACATCTATATCCTGCACTAAATCAAAGATATCTTTTTGAAAAACTTTATGCTCTCTATCATCCAAAATTAACTTTGGAACCATCATTTTCATTGTTTTGTACGATCTGGGTGCCCATTTTTTTAAATAAGAAACCTGATGACCCACCGAACTGTCAACTTTATCCATCGCTAAAATTAAGCTCGTAAGCAAAACTGAACGCTCTATATTGTCTTGTGTGATATTATCGATCTCATCCCTTATTGCATCCAGTTTCATTGTATTGTGCAACTGCCATATTCTCTTTTTTCCATCTTCTTGAACAGAGCTCCCGTTATTTGGCTTTCCGCCATAATACTCCGAAAACCAACCATGTTTACTGGGTATGTTATTAAGATGCTCTATCATGGGTTGGTAATGTTTTACGGGCTTTGTGTTTAACAAATAACATTCCCCAAAAACTTTAGACCAAACAGCTACATCATTTGCGTAAACTGTATACCCGTTCATTTTGAAAGCTTGGGCTACACGAGTGGTGCCAGAAAAAGCATCAAAAACAGTACGAACACCCAACGGCTTTATCAATTCTAACAACACGGGAAGTATCTCCCTTTTAGAGCCAGCATATTTTATGCCTTGTGTTTCCATAAAAAAATCATCAAGCTACTAATGTACCTGATGATATTATACCAAATATTTTATTTTTGTTCTATAGCTATCAACGAAATTCCATCACGCAGTGGTGCTATTTACCTCGCGAAACAGCTTGAGTATTTCCTTATGTTTTTCTTTTGGAGAAACAAGTATTTTTGAAATTAATTTAAGCAAAGGTTTGTTAATTTCATATGATCCGCTTAAAATTTCATTGAAAAACGGTTTCGCATTTTCAGTGTGAGTCCACATGCCACGTTGCAAAGCGTTTGCCTTGGTGTCGCCGTATCTTACTTCAAAAATATATTGATTGTTTTTATCAAAAAATTTGTATATAGGATGGGTTTTCTTGTTCTTCCCGTATTTTCTAGGTGGAAAAAACCTTATCTTACCAACTGATTTATATGCTCGCAGGAGATTAAATATAATAATTTTAAATGTTTTTTCTTTTTCGTTATAAATAAGCGGCAAAACATTTACTTCGTCAAAGTCAACGAAACAGGGACCACTAAGTATTTCTACGGTTTTCTTGGAATCCGTCAGCCTCTTTTTCCCAACTACTTCTGTCAGGCATCGAAACATAGAGCTGTCTTTGTTTGTAGATAATTGAAGTGGGCCAACCCCATAAGTTTTTATACTGATTGGCAGTTCTTCTCCCGTAGTTTCGTTTATTACTCTTATGTCCTCTTCGTTCACTTTTGCGCGAAAAGTTTCTTTGCCAGTATGTTTAGCTGTGTAGCCACCAACAAACTCATTTATATACTCTGTTAAAGCGATTTCGGCTAAATCACCGTGAGTTTTATTCCCAATAATTCTCATTGAAAAAATATTAGCCATAACACTATGAATTATAGGATTTGTGCCTTCGAAACTTTTTGTAAATTTTGTTAAAAAATTATCAAATAGAGATGGCATGTTTTTCTAAATTAAAAATTTCTAAAAAAATCCGATAATTTTAAACCAAGAGCTTTCGACACTTTTTCAATATTTTCCAGTGTAATATTCTTCTCTGCTCTTTCTATCATGCCAATATAAGTGCGATGAACGCCTGCATGTGAACCTAGTTGCTCTTGAGACAATCCTAATTTAACACGTTCATCGCGCACCCTTTTACCAAATTTAATTAAAATTGCCTTTTTCACTTGTGGTGAATTTATTGAAGCTATAAACTTATTCACAGTATAGTTAATTGCTAACTTTAGGTCTACATACTATAGTTAGCAATAAAATAATATAACCTAATCTCGGCTTTGCATTTTTATCAACTAAAAAATACCCCCAAACGGGGTGATTTATTTTTTGAAAAATTAATCATCAAATTTATTTTTTCCCGCACAACTGAATCACTTTATCAACCGCTTCTTTTGGCGTTCTAGCGCTAACCGCCTTAATCCTTTTTCTGTCATCCAAATATGTGTTTGCCAACTTATCACTCCAACCGCCAGAACCAGTCAAAACCACTACCGGTATATTCAACTGATATGCAATCGCTATCTCGGTCAAAGTCCCAGAACCCCCGCTAATCGCGATAAGCCCATCGCAAGCATTAACCAAAACAAACTCCCGACCACCCCCTCGCTCTAAACCGCAAGGGATAACCACATCTGTATATCCTTCCCTATCATAAATATCTTTTCCTTTGCCATAAGTTATACCCACAGTTAAACCACCCGCTTTCTTAGCGCCTCTTGAAGCCGCTGTTGAAAGCGAGTCATAATCTTTTTCCGCGCCATAAACCGTAATATTGTCCGATTCAGCTACATACCTGCCAACTTCTTCTGCTAACTTTTCAACTTTTTTGGAATACTTTAAATCAGCCGCCGAGCCCATAACGCCTATTTGCAATTTTCTTTTAATTTTTTGCATATCATTCATTAATCTTATCAATAAAAAATTTAATAAACTTCTCTGCCTCAACTTTATAAGCATAGCTGATTAATATCCCTGTTTTATCTTTTACAATCATCCCCCTCTTCATTCCTTTAACAATCACCTTGACCCGTGCCTGCTTAAAATTTAAAAAATCACCCACGACCGCTCCAATAGTTAAGGGGTCATAAAGTTCAAATTTTCTGTTCTTTGACATTCCAAAAAATTGATACCAATTAGAAATAGCTCTTTTAACAAATCCACCAATCTTTGTATCCCTAATGACTCCCAATCTCTCAACCGGTATCAAAGTCTTACCAGTAACATCAAGAGGAACTAAGTTTATTTTAGCGCCGCTTTCCAAAACTGCCTTGCTGGCCTTAGAATCGTTAAAAAAATTAAATTCTGCGTACTTGGTTTCATTTCCGCGAACATCTACTGCCCCGCCCATTATATACATCGCCTTTATCAATTCTATAATCTTTGGCTCTTTTTGGAAAGCGCGAGCAATATTAGTAAGTGGTCCGGTAGCGATAACGGT
>JAHIMF010000037.1 GCA_018896645.1 Patescibacteria group bacterium
TAGAGTGAGCGTAGGGGCTAATGCGGCTATCAATCTGCAAAACAAAGCCGAGTACAGCGTCTCTGCTTGGATTAAACCGAATACCGACAGGGAAACTAGCACTGGGAATATTTTTAGAAAGGGTTCTACTATTTTTCGGGTTCAAGATCAAGATTCTTCGGGAAATATGCGGCTTTATGGCGCGGTGGATTTGGCAACGACGGATGCAGTGGCGTCGTCAACAATGACGATTCCCCGGAGCGACTGGACGCATGTTGTAATGACTTACGCTTCTACCACGGATTTAAGAAAGATTAAGTTTTACATCAACGGCATTCTTTCAAATAAAAAAGTTGACACCGCCGGAGTTGGCAATCCGGCGAACGACTCGGCTTCCATATTATATATTGGCGGTAATAATGGGGCTAACACTTTTGACGGGATGATTGACGAGGTTAAGATTTATCTTTATGAGTTGACCCCGGAGCAGGTGAGGAAGGATTATAATACTAACAAAGGCATTACCCTGGGTTCCGCGGCTAATAAGGGTTATGAAAGGTCTGATGGTTTGATTTCGCACTGGAAAATGGATGAGGCGAGTTGGGCGACTACGAGCAAGGACCAGGCGACAGTGATGGACTCGATTGGCGCCAATAATGGCGCTCCGCATTATGACGCTTCAACTACAGCCGGACATTTTGGGAATGGGGGCATTTTTGGCGGAAGTACAGGCAGTTATATTAGTATTAGCGATGGAATGGACGAGCTTTTGGATGGACGGTCTAACTGGACTTTTTCCGGTTGGTTTTACCCGCGGGCGGCCGGCAAGAATATTTTGGGTACGAGTGATGGCAATTTTTGGATTTGGACCGGATACGATTATGATATCGGCTTTGATCCCGAGTATTTTGGTTTTGATTCGGATGCTTATGTTGCAGGGGTAACAGATACGGCAGCAAATTTTTTGATTCCGAATGAGTGGGTTTATATGGCCATTACAAGAGACAAATATGAGTTTAAGCTTTATAAAAATGGGAGTTTGGATACAACATTATATACAACGACAACAGACGCGAATGGAAATATTACCGGCGATCGGCCTTTGCATATTAGCAGATATTCTACAGGCGCGTCTTATGATTGGGATGGGATGATGGATGATCTTAAATTATATCATAGGACGCTTTCTGCTGACGAGGTTATGCGCCAGTATTTGGAAGGCCCTGGTCCTGTGGGCCAGTGGGATTTTGATGAGGGGAAAGGAACCAAGGCCTATGATAAAAGCGCGAACGCTAACACCGGCACGCTTACTAATATGGAGCAGACCGACTGGGTGCCGGGGAAGATCGGGACGGGGTTGAGGTTTGATGGGGTGGAGGATTATGCGGAAATAGGGCAGGATAACTCGTTATTATTGGATAAAGGTGGTACATTAACAGCATGGGTATACATAAAAAATTGGGATAGTGCATCTACCTATACTTCTTACACCAATTCAATTCTCTCAAAATGTACATCAGCTTCATGGTTGAGTTGTCATTATCAGCTTCTTGGAGTCCTTAGTGATAATTCTATAAGACTTTCAATGACTAATGGGACATCTGGGTTAGAGACAAATGGTCCAAGCACTGGAAATCTTTCAATAAATAAATGGTATCACATCGTGGCGACATGGAATACAACTGATAAGTGTATATATACAAATGGAAATCAAATCCAATGTATACAAACTGCAATCATGCCAACACCAACAGCTACCTCTGTTTGCATAGGTTGTGTAAAAGATTGGGATTCCTCTCGGGTAATCCTGTTCGACGGCCTCATCGACGATGTCCGCATCTACAACTACGCCCTCACTCCTTTTCAAATCGCTCAAGAATATAATGATGGCAGCCCGATAGCGTATTGGAATTTTGATGAGAATAACGCGAGTACGACTAATGATATTAGCGGCGCTAATAATGGAACCTTGACCGGGGAGGGGTGGAGGACGAGTGGGAAAGTGAATAGCGCGATTCTTTTTGATGGGGTTGATGATAGAGTGAGCGTAGGGGCTAACGCGGCGATCAATTTACAAAATAAAGCCGAGTATTCCATCTCGGCCTGGATAAAGCCCAATTCTGACGGGGAAACCAGTACTGGGAATATTTTTAGAAAAGGGAGCACGATATTTAGGGTTCAAGATGAGGATTCTTCGGGAAATATGCGGCTTTATGGCGCGGTGGATTTGGCAACGACGGATGCAGTGGCGTCATCAACAATGACGATTCCCCGGAGCGACTGGACCCACGTAATAATGACTTACGCTTCTACCACGGATTTAAGAAAAATCAAGTTTTACATCAATGGCATGCCTTCAAATAAAAAAACAGACACAGCCGGAGTTGGCAACCCCACGGATGACAGCGCTTCCACCTTATACATCGGCGGCAACAATGGAGCCAATACTTTTGACGGCATGATTGATGAAGTCAAAATCTTTTTATACGAACTGCCCCCGGAGAGGGTGAGGCGGGAGTATAATTCGGGGTATGGGGTGCAGTTTAAATAATACGACAAAGACACTAAGTGTCCCTCTGGACACTTAGTGTCTGGAACCAATTTTGTCATTCCTCACCGCCGTTTTTGTCATTCCGAACCGCAGTGAGGAATCCCTTAAACAAGGCCAACCCCTTGCCTCTTCAAAATCCACATTCAAGGGATTCCTCACTCCGCTCACTGCGGTTCGCTCCGTTCGGAATGACAAAAACGTTGCGGCTCCGTTCGGAATGACAAAAAGCCGCTGCCCTAACAGAACAAAACCATGTCCAAAAAACAATACAATTTCTGGGTCTACATAATGGCCAGTTCTACTGGGACTTTGTATGTGGGTTTTACTAATAATATCATCCGCCGGGTTTATGAGCACAAAAACGATTTAAATGACGGCTTCACCAAAAAATATTCCTGCCACAAACTAGTGTGCTATGAACATTATCAATATGTTTATGATGCCATTAGTCGAGAAAAAGAATTAAAGTCTTGGCGCCGAGAAAAAAAGCAAGAATTAATAAAAAAAACAAATCCCCATTGGAAGGATTTGTAGGATGAGTTTAAGGAAGGGGTAAAGAAGAAATAAAAATTTTAACAAAATGAATCCGACTTCTGACTTCCGATGTCCGATACAATACAAAAACCACCTCAAATGAGATGGCCTTTGTCGGTTCCGGTTTAGTACGGAGTTTGGATTTTGGATTGTCACCCGTGATTAAAGTATAGCAGATTTAAAAATTTTGTCAAGCGTTCGTCCTGTGGATAACTTTAGGGTGGAGCCGGCTAGGGGATTTGCACCCCTGGAACCATGGGTGACAATCCTGGTCCCGTACTTCACCGCCGGCTTCACCAAGTTTATTATATCAAAATATCTATGAATATTAAAATTAAAAAATACATTCCCATCATTCTCTTGGCAATAGCAGTAGTGGTTTTTGTCGGCCGAATTTTATTTTTCCCCAAACAAGAGCCGGTCTATGAAGTAAAAATTCCCAAGAATTACAGCCAGCCATTGGTGATATCTTTTGGCTCTTCTGATGTTTCTGCTGATGAACCAGTTCATGACATTGATTTTTCTATTACGCCAATCAATGGTTCCGCCTCTGCTAAAGCTACGGCGGATAAACAGGATAGTAATAAAATTATTTATGAAGACGCCTATGAAAATACTGATGTAGCGCAGACACAGGAGCTGAATAAAATCAAAGAAGACATTATATTAAAAAGCCCGGGGCATCCGGAAAGGTTTGAATATGAAATTGATTTGGAGAAATATGACTGGGAAAAAGACAATGAAGGCAATATTGATTTTTATGCTAAAGGGCATGGGGGCGAGGATTTGTATAAATTTTTTACGATTCCGGCGCCGTTTCTTCAAGAAAGCATTAAAGCATTAAAGCATAAAAGCAAGACTATTGACGGTGATAGAGCTGATGTCGGGAAAACAAAAACCGCCTCAAATGATGAGATGGTCTTTGAAGCGGATTCAAGCGAGTCCGGTAGTTTAAATGGTTCCATTTTGCCAATTGGTGATTTAAATATAACAAATACAAATAATGCGTCAACCCATTCGGCTTGGCTCAGGGTTGACCCTGAATTTGTTGACCCTGAATTTATTGAAGGGTCAAAGCAAACTAAAAACTCCGACAATTGGTCAGAGCTTTTAGATGCGGGTTCTGCTAATGTTGATTCCGTGGTTACTCACCTTAATGATAGTATAGCATGTGGAGGTAATTTGTCAAGTATTAAAAATGTGGATAACTCAAAAGCAGCCCTGGTGGACCGTACGGGATTTGAACCCGCATTCCCGCGGGTGAGTAACCTCGGCGCTTACCAATTAGCAGAACGGCCCCAAACAGGACTGCTTAGTAATAATTATAACGAAAAAAATAACTCCTCGCAAATTGGAGTGGATAACGAAGCAGGGCTTGATTGCAATCAACCCCTGCTTGATTGCAATATAACAAATACAAATAATGCGTCAACCCATTCGGCTTGGCTCAGGGTTGACCCTGAATTTGTTGACCCTGAATTTATTGAAGGGTCAAACCAAAAAACCACCAACAATAATGTGGTGGCTTCTGGTAAACTTACAGATTTGCCTGTTTGCGAGCCTGATAAACTTATTTATAGTATAGCAGATCAAAATAAATTGTCAAGAGGGTTATCCACAGTTCAAGGCGTGGTGGAGACAGGGGGAATTAAACCCCCCAAACGTAGTTTATCAGGCTCGCAAGGCAAACCTGCTGTCCCCACCACATTTTTATCATACCACAATTTAGAAGATTCTCAAACCAAAAACATCTCCACTAATCGCAATGAAACAATGAAGCAATGGGGCAATAAAGCTCTTGCTCATTTTTTCGCGCCTCTTCCTGTTTATGCCGCTGAAACAGATGAAGAAACAAGAAACAAAGAAACAAAGAAACAAGGGGACGACCCTAGTGACCAGTTACTAGTGGCTAGTGACAAGGGTTATGTAGAAATGAATATTGAGGGGAATAAATTGATTTTAATTCCAGATAAGGAGTGGCTGGCAACCCATACTTATCCCATTATCGTGGACCCGACAATTGAGATTCATGTTTTAAATATCCAGTCCTATCCGGAAGTTGGCGGGGAGTGGTTAGTTAAGTTTGTGACGCAGGGGCAGGATGATTTGGTGATTGAGGGTTTGGATAATACTGATTTTGGCGAGGAGATTGAGTTTGTTTCTTTAACTTGTGGAGAAGAGGCAAGAGAGCCAATAATAAAGGGCAATATTTTAACTTATGAAAATTGGACTTGTGATGGCGAGGCGCAGTTGATAAATAAGGTTTTGATAGACGGCAAGCATCATTTGCAATTTCGTTTTGGGGGCGAGACAGCTGATGCTTATAATGATACTTGGTGGAATAGCGCTTGGGCTAA
>JAHIMF010000038.1 GCA_018896645.1 Patescibacteria group bacterium
GCTGCTAATTTTTTACCAGTAGGCACAGTAATTCGCTTTCCAGATAAATTTGGAGACAAGCTTTTTGTGGTCGAAGATCGGATGAATGAACGGTTTAGCCTGCAAGTTGATATTTGGATGTCTGACAAAGAGGAAGCAAAAAGATTTGGTGTTCAGTATTTGAAGATGGAAATTTTTTAGCAACTAGTCCGCAAGTTTAATATCTTCTGAAATAAATGAAATGAATGAATCAGGTTAACTTAACAAAAAATGCCGCTAAAGATAGCGGTATTTTTTGTTGGAGCGGGTAACGGGAATCGAACCCGTGTCTTCAGCTTGGAAGGCTGACATAATAAGCCACTATACGATACCCGCTAGCCCAATTTTTTTAATACGGCTTCCATTTTTATTTATTCAATTATTAATTATCAGTTATTAATTATTACTATTTTTTCCACAAATATTTTTTTAAATCAATACACCATAAATTATTTTTTCTCACTACTTCGAGACCTTCTTTTTCTATCAGTTGCTTTTGTAGGTCAGAGGGATGTTCCAGGCAAGTGGTTGAAATATAGCCTTTAGAATTAATTACGCGATGCCATGGAATACTTGAATCATTTGGCATACAATGTAGAGCCCAGCCGACTTGGCGCGCGGCGCGAGGCGTACCAATCATGGCAGCAATTTGACCATAACTTGCCACCCTGCCTTTAGGAATTTTTTTAGTCATTTCCCAGACTTTTTCAAAGAAGTTTTTGGAAGCCATAAGCCATAAGCCATAAGCTATAAAGCTATAAAGTTTTGGTGGACCGTACAGGATTTGAACCTGCGACTTCCTCCATGCCATGGAGGCGCTCTAGCCAGCTGAGCTAACGGCCCGTATTATTATTCATATTATTATCCATTTATCATCTGCTATTAAATCAATAAATAAAATAAACGAAAGATGATATATGGAAATATGAATATATGTAATATTTTAACTGGTGGGCGGTATAGGATTCAAACCTATGGCCTCCTCGGTGTAAACGAGGCGCTCTAATCAGCTGAGCTAACCGCCCCTGGTGCGGGCGAGAGGACTTGAACCTCCACGGCCAAAAGGCCACTACCTCCTCAAGGTAGCCTGTCTACCAATTTCAGCACGCCCGCGTGTTTATTAAAAGGTTATTTTTTCTATTTTCTATCTTCTCTCAGCTTCTTTTTATAATCTCTGGTAAAATACAATTTAGCTCTGCGAGTGCGAAATTTCTTGACGACCTCTATTTTGGTAATTTGAGGCAAGGCAAGCGGAAATATTTTCTCTACCCCAAATCCCTTAGAATCTTTCCGCACCGTAATAGTCGCTCCTTTTTCCCTGCCATGTTTGCGAGCAATAACCAAACCCTCAAAAACCTGAATCCGTTCCTTTTCTTTACCTTTACTATCTACATCTTTAATTTTTTGATGAACCTGAACAACCGTGCCGGATTGGACTTCTGGAAAGGCGCGGTCAATTGGTTTTTCATCAGATTTTTCATCTTTTTTCTTGATTTCTTGATCTGTTTTCTCGGTCATATAGTTGTTATAAATAAAAAATTAAGTTTATAAAGACCCAATCACTATTAGGGGTATATTAGCTTATTTTGTTGATTTTGTCAATTTTTTTGAATTATAGCGCACACCCGTTCTATTGTCTCGTCCAATCTATTTTCATAATTAGTTACTTGATAATCGTATTTTTTTGCTTGTTTCATTTCGGCTGCCGCGGAAGCAAGGCGGAGTTTGAGCGACTCATTTGACATCATGGCTTTGCGTTTTTTAATTCTGGAGATGAGTTTCTTTTCTGATTCTGCATTGATGAAAATAGAAGTGTGCGGTATGGCTTTTTTACGAATAGTTTTTGCTCCTTGGACATCAATAACCAAAAGAATAATGGCATATTTTTTTTGCAGTTTTTCCAGAATTTTTTTTGAGTTTCCATAATAGTGTTTTTTGTGGACTATGGCCCACTCTAAAAAATCACTTTCTTTAATTCTTTGTTTAAATTCTTTTTCGGTCAAAAAATAATAATCTTTGCCAGGTTTTTCGTTTGGTCGTTTTTTTCTGGTAGTGCAGGTGACCATCCGACTGGCGTTTTTTAGTTTTTTCAAAATACCGCAAACAACAGCGTTTTTACCAGCGCCAGAGGGACCCGAGATGATGAATAATTTGGCACAGTTAGTGCGTTTGTTGGGTTTATTTTTTTTGATACGTTTTGAGGTCATAAGGATGTATTGTTGTAGTAACTTGTAGTAATAAGCTTGATTCGCCTTCCACCTGCGCCAAGGCTACGGCGGACAGGTCGGCTCATCTTCGCGTAATACAATAATAATACAATCGTCACTCATTATAGCTTTTTAGGAGATTTTTAAGTTCTTCGGGCAATTCAAGTTTGAATTTTTTGGGTTGATTTTTTAAGTCGTGAAATTCAAGCAGATCCGCATGCAAGAATAGCCGAGGAGCATCAATTTTGATTTCTTGTTTTTCCCCGCCCTGAGTTTGCCGAAGGGTTGATTTCTTGATTTCTTGATTTCTTGATTTATAGATTGGGTCACCGACAATGGGATGGCCGATTGCCTGAAGGTGGACGCGGATTTGATGAGTGCGGCCGGTGAGGGTTTGGATTTTAAGGAGTGTGAAGTTCTTGAATCGTTGAAGGACTTTAAATTTGGTGGTGGCTTGTTTGGGCGCTCGGTCTGAGGACCGAGCTTGGCCAGTGGGTTGGGCTGACATTTTATAGCCCTTTTTGGAACGACCGATAGGGATGTTGATTTCACCAGAATCTTTTTTAACGTTGCCATGAACCAAGCAGGTGTATTTCTTTTTGATTTCATGGCCCTGGAATTGCCTTTTTAAGTCGTCAAACGCCGCCTGTGTTTTGGCAATGACCATGAGACCAGAGACATCTTTGTCTAAGCGGTGGATAATGCCGGGACGATAATTGATAATTTCGGCCAGGGGCTTGGACCAGAGGCCCATCCCCCTTTGGAGGAGACCAGCCTTTTGGGCCAGAGGCCCATCTGCCTTTGGTTGAGGCTGGGATAATTGATAATTGTTATTGTTTTTTTGGTCACCAATATTTTTTATGGGTGGATAGTAGGCCAGGATGGCATTGACGAGGGTGTGGGATTTCACGGATTCCGAGGGGTGGACAACTAGACCATCGGGTTTGTTTATGACCAAATAATTTTCATCGTCATAAACAATATCTAATTTGATGGATTTATCCGGCGATAAGTCAATTTTTTCCGGCGGAATAATATTTTCAGAAAACGAGATTCGCGAATCTCGCTTTCCGCCTTTGTTAATTTGATAATGAGGGCTGACAATTTTACCGTTAACCAAAACCTTGCCTGCTTTGATAAGTTTTTGAAGGTGGGAGCGGGAATATTGAGGATATTTTTTTGCGAGATGGATATCAAGGCGCATTGGTCTGAAATTTATTTGTTTTATAAACACATATTAGTAATAAGCTCGCCTCGCTGCGGCTCGCCTCGCGTAATTCATTGTCACCCAAAGGGTGATCAGCCTCTGTCTGATAACTCATTGTGTCTTTAATTTCTTTTCCAGAAAATCAATTGCCTCTTTTTTAGTTCTCACTCGTCCGGCCAGTTGCTCTTCCCGCACCAAATCCAAAAGCTCGCCAACTTTTTTGCCGGGCTTTATTTTAAACTCTTTCATAATATCATCGCCGTTAATAACTGCCTTAAATCGACCGCGGGAATCAAGTTTGATTTTTGCGGGGCAGATTTTGATTGTTGATTTGAAAGTTGATTTTTTGAGCTGATTGATTCGTTTTTTAAGTTTTTTATAGTGCGAGAGGTCGGACTTGCCGACTTCCGGAACACTGGCCATGGCATCCAGCCAAAAGAGTTTCATGAAATTTTCGCCCAAACGGGGATGGCGAATAAAATATTTGACGATGGTGGCGTTTTTCATGGTTTCAATTTTAGAGTTAACACAAAGCAGGTGCTTGCCGACCATTGAGACCATTCGCTCGCAGTCAACATCAAATTCCGGCGGGGTTTGCAATTTTAATCTCTTGCAGATTTTACGAGTTAAATGAACTCCTTCTTTTTCGTGCCCATGAAAACGAATCCGGTCTGTGCCGTCTTTTTCCGGAGTTTTCACCACACAAGGCTTGCCAATGTCGTGCAGGAGCACCGCCAAGACAAGTTCTGGATCAATCAGTGATCCGTAGCTATCCGTTTTAAATCCGTGGCAATCCGTGTCAGAACGTTTTTTTCTAAACTCACGTTGAAAATCCTTAGACTGTAACAGCGAGAGAGCTAGTTTAGTATGGACCCAAGCATCTCCCTCGGAATGCCAATTTTTGGGTTGGGGACAGCCTTTCATTTTTAGTAACTCTGGCATGAGGGATTTCATAGCACCAGACTCGTCAAGAAGCTCTAGGGCTCGGACTGGGTTGTGGGTAAAGGCCTTGAGGAGTTCAGAAGCAATGACTTCGTAAGGCACAATCCGTTCCTTATTTTTTACGTCATTGATGCGGGGTATGAGTTTTTTGACGGCAGTCCAGGTTTGCTTTTCAATCTTCCAGCCAGAGGTCGCCGACGCTCCAAAGCTTTGGTCACCGACGCTCCAAAGCTCTGGCGACGGAGCGCGACGGAGCGCTGGTCCGCCTTTGGCGGAGAGCTGGCAGTTGAATCTGATGGCGCGAAGCATGCGGGAGTAATCTTCGCTGAATCGGTCTTGGGGATTACCCACTGTACGGATAGTTTTGGCTTGGAGGTCAGCGAGGCCGTTGGCAGGATCGATGATTTTTTGATTTTCCCCGTCCGAGTTTGCTGAGCAGCTTGTTTTTTTGTTTTTTTGTTTTTTTGTTTTTTTGACACGATAGCCCATGGCGTTGATGGTGAAGTCGCGGCGGGAAAGGTCGTCTTCAATTTTTAATTTTGGATTGGATTTAACTTTGAAATCGCGATAAGCGCCAGTGCCAAGAGAGTGCTCGGTTCGCGGCAGGGCAATGTCCAAAGCTTCTTTGAGCTGGGTATTTTTTGGGATAAATTTAAAGACCCCAAATTTTTTACCAACAAAATCAACTTGGCCAAGTTTGGATAAAGTTTTTTCTAAATTTTTAGCGCTGACATTGCGGACAACAAAGTCATAATCGCCGGAATCGGGCCAGTCAAGCAGGGCATCGCGCACGGCGCCGCCGACCAGATAGACTTCCGCGGTTTTTGGGAGTTTTTTTACAAAATCTAAAATCCTGTTTTTTTCAAGCTTGATTTGTAGGGCATTCAATTTATCAAGTTTTTTAGTCATTGTTTCTGCAGTTAATGCTTTTTCAATAATTTTATCAAAGTCAGGCGCAGTTTTATATTTTTTGATTTGTTCTGGTTTTATCCATTGATATTTTTCGGTTTCCCAATCAGTTTTGATTTTATTGATTGTAATAACGACTAACACGGGTGTGACCAGCCATTTTTTTACTTCGCTTGAGAATTAAAACTTTATCCTGATATTTTACCACGCAATTTATCACGGGCGCGCTTTTTTTGCGGGTGTAATCAATTTGGCCGGGTTTTGGGATAAACTTCATACAGCAGATTTAAGCAGATTATAGCGGATTATTTATTTTATTTTATCTTATATTGGGATAAATAACAAACGCCCCTTGACGGGGCTTTGTTTTCTGGTGAGCCTGGGAGGACTCGAACCTCCGACCCCCACGATGTCAACGTGATGCTCTAACCAACTGAGCTACAGACTCATGATTTGATTTTATCTTAGCAGATTTTTTAAAAATAATCAACTTTTGTTGCTTGCAATTTTGATTTTTGGTATAATATAAACAATGGTATTTTATAATAAAAATAAGATTCTGCTTGGGGCAGTAATTAAAACTCTAAGCAGGATTAAAAGGAGAAACTTATGGATTCAACAAGTTCACCACAGGTGAAGAGCATTTTTTATTTATTGGTGATAGCCGGCTTATTAGTATCATTGTCACCAATTCCTGTTTCGGCAACAATTTTTGCAATTGGGACACAAGAAGCACTGGAAGAATTAAACGAAGCAGACGGCGTTGAACCAATGCAGGTAGCGCCAGCTGATACAATGTATCATTTTTCTATGAAAGTGCGCTGGGGCAATGTGATTGGCGAGATTCAAAATAAAGAAGAAGCAAACTTTGATGGGTCCATCGCGCTTTCTAATGTTGGCGCTGTTGATTCTACTGGGAGTGGCCGGGTGACTTTTGTCAGAGATTTGCTATTTGAAGAGCACAATGCGGAGAGAGATAAGATTACTCAAATGACACCGAGCGTGGTTTGGACATCATTGATTTACAACCACTGGGATGGAGTGAAGGTTTTAGTTTCCGGCAAGGGCAGTGATACTTTGACGATCGAAACAAGCCAAGGCAGTTTAAGCAAGACAGTCAAAGAATTTTATGATGCCAGAGAGCCGATTATTCAAGATGTGGGCGAGGGGCGGGAAATTGTGGTAAAAGTTTTTCCGATCAAAAAGCGGATTTTTAATTTGGAAGTGCTTTGGGGCGGTCCTGTCAGCAATTCTTTGAATAGCGAGGCAATTGAAAATAAAGAGGGAATGGATTTTTCCGGCAATCTTTGGGTTGAAGAAGGCGCGGCTTTAAAGTTTTTAAAGACGGTTCGTTTTGAGCCAAGCCATGGTGACGGCCTAGTTAAAGCTGGACACGAGCGGATTTATTGGAATTCCTATGTTTTTGGCGGTTATGACGGAATTATTGCTAAAGTAGCTTTAAAGAAAAATGTGAAGCAAGAAAACCATATAGAATTGAGTTTTACCTCTGACCAGGTGAAATGGTCCAATAGCTATGACATTGTTGAGCTTTTTCATAAAAAACTAATAAAAGAAACTTTAACTATTGGCGGCCAGGAATATACGGTTACTTTGGTTGTTAGACGTTTTACTAATCGGAAGTTGGTTAAAACCGCAAACAAATCTTCGGTTTATATGATTGAAGACGAGGAAGCGCGGCCAATTTTGTCCGAAGCGGTTTTTGAAGAGAATGATTTGGATTGGAATGAAATTGAGACGATTTCCGAAGACGAATTAGAAGCTTATGCTGAAGGCGAAGAACTAAATTATCCTGACGGAACTTTAGTTAAAGGTTCTGGCGGCACTGTTTATGTGATTGCTGATGGCCAACGCAGAGGATTCAAAACCAGGCAAGCCTTTGAGCGGCTGGGATATAAATTTGGAAATGTGAGAACAATCAGGGATGCAGAATTAAATAAATATTCTGAAGATACGGCAGTGACTGAAGAAAGCGAGCCGCCTGAAGGAGCTTTGGTCCGGGAAAAAGGAACAGCTGGTGTATTTGTGATTAAGGGCGGCAAGCAAGTGCCCATCACTTCTCGCGAGGTCTTTGAATCTAATGGCTACCAATGGGGGAGGATTCTTGATTTGGATAATAGCATAATCCGAACCAGAGAAAGAGCCCAAGAAACATTGCATCATCCTGATGGCACTTTGATTCAAGAAGAAGGCAAGCCAGGTATTTATGTAATTGACAAAGGAGAGAAAAAACCGATTATTTCCATGGAAGATCTCAAGAGTAGGAAGTTTAACCTGCAGAAACTCCAGAAGGTAAAGGCTGTAGAGTTGAAACGGTTAAAAACAGGGGACGAGATTATTGGGGAGTAAAAAAAGACACGGGTGATTACCCGCCATACCCCCGGATTTCTCAAAAGAAAAAGGCCGTTCCTTTTGTTAAGGAACGGCCTTTGTTATCTAAATGAATTCTTTTACTATTCTCCTTCAAAATTCAATACTTTGGTCAGCGCCAAAAGTTTGGTGCTGGCTTTAGGCTAAAGCTCTGGCGACCTCTAGCAGTTGTTCACCCTGACCCATCAGCTCATACTTATAAACAGGCACTTTTGGCTCCGGGGCGTTTAAGAGATCAATATCAAGCAGCCAAGTTTTACCTCTTCTTGGGTGGACCCCAAAAAGTATCTGCTTTGGTTCAGATGACATAAATTTGCCCAGAGAAAATTCATTGGGGCCGCATACTGAGCCATTAATGATTTTTTGGCCAACAACTTTATCTAAGATGCCAGTATTGTGGAAATGAGCCATTAAGACGTAATGGATAAAATCCCCCTTGGAAGCAAAGAGCTCGGTCAATCTAGCCACAGCGCGGTCTATCCCATAGTATGGGATGTTCATCCAAGAACGGATGTCGTCGCCATGCAAAGCTAAATATTTTTTTTCACCAATGGCTTTTATTATCCAGAAGGAACGCGGGATATGCCATTTGATGTTGGATTGGTTTGCTAATATCAGTGAAATAACCTTATAGCAGACATAGTCCCAATTAACATAACGTTCTTTGGCAACTGGTTTTTTTGAGAGTCTAGGATGATTTCCAATAACAGCCTCTATCTCAATTTTTGGAAAAACTGCGGCAAGTTGGCCAATCATCTGGGCCACCACGCAAGCGGTTCCAAGGGTCCACTCAATCACATTGCCGGGTGAGGCCTTTACGGTATCTAGATGGATGTCGCCCGGAATCATATCTCCCAGCATAAAAAGATGGAGTTTTTGGAATCGATAGTTGGGTAATGCTTGTTGAGTCCAAAAAACAGTTCTTTCTGCTATATGATGCAAACGGTGACGCATAATGTCCCAGTTATAGCGTCCAAAAATAAGGGTTTCCTCTTCGGAGATTTCTTCGCCGCCATGGATATCAGAAAGCATCAGCGCGGCCTCTTCCACAAAAAGCGCTTGTTTTGGGGTGATCAGTTTTGGCACTTTCACTGCGGGCATAGCCGTTATTGTGTCTTGGCAAACTCCCAGTATAGCTTTCTGAAGATTGTGGAGTTTTATAGCTTCTGAATAGTTACGTTTTAGCACCCTAATCTCTGCTTGTAATCGGCCCGTCTCTCGGTCATGTTGCACGGTTGCAGTAGTTTCCTCGCCAAGCACTTTGTGCAATTGAATCAGACGTTTTATCCGAGAATGCGGCACTTCAAATTCTTTAGCCAGTTGGGCAATGCCCTTGCCGCCCTGTCTGGCTCCGCCTTTCCATTCAACTAGGATTTTTGCGGCTTGTTCGCTTTCGTACCATTCTTGAGCTATCCTTTTCATGACGATACTCCTTTTGTTTTTAGGGGTGAATGATTTAATGATTGTTAAAGAGCATTTTCCAGGAAGTTGTTTAGTTTAACAAATTCTAAAGATAGAGTCAAATCCAATTCTGTGTATAAGTTGTTTTTAAGTTTTTCGCCTGGTTAGATAGAATTGCGGAGAGATAGAAATAATGGTAAGGTGAAGTTATGGATTTGAAAGAATACCTGGGTAAAAATATAAAAGTAAAAATAGACAGACCCCTTGGCTCAAAGCATCCTAAGTGGAATTTTGTTTATGAAGTTAACTATGGGTACATACCAGGCACAAAAGCCCCGGATAGGGAGGAGATTGATGCTTATGTGCTGGGTGTAGATAGGTCCTTGAAAGAATTTGAAGGCCGTGTAATTGCGATTATTCAGCGCTTAGATGATGACGATGATAAATTAGTGGTAGCGGCTGACGGCGCAGAGTTTAGTGATGGAGAAATTGGGAGTCAAGTTGCATTTCAAGAAAAATATTTTAAGTCAAAAATTATTAGATAATGCCAAAAAAATTTACTCGTAAAACTGAAGATTTTATATGTAAGCATTGCAATGCTAAAGTAAAAGGCACGGGCTATACTAATCATTGCCCCAAGTGTCTTTGGAGCCGGCATGTTGATATTAATCCCGGAGACCGGGAAAATTCGTGCGGCGGGATGATGGAACCCGTGGCGGTTGAGAAAAATGGTGAGGAATTAGTTATTATTCATAGATGCGGGAAGTGCGGGGAGAAGAAGAGGAATAAAACAGTTGAAAATGATAATATGAATGCGGTAATCAGTTTGATGGCTGGTGGTGATTCGGAGCATAGTTAATAGAGTTAATAAATTGTTAATAGGGTTAATAATTTGGAGGTGGCTTTTTAATTTTTGAAAGATACAAAAGTTTGACAAAATTATAGGGTTAAACTAAGATAATAATTGCCAAATTTTGGCAGGAGGATAAACCGCAACCCAACACCAAAGGAGGAGCAAAATGGGGTTACCAGAAGAGATGCGGGTAGGAGATGCAGTACCCCCGGGATTTTTGTTTGTGGATGAGGACTATGAACCATTTTTTCCGGATGACATTTTGGATGAGCCTGGGGAATATAAGGTTTATGCAATTCCCTTGGAGCTTCTTGCTATATTGCCAGAAGAGGAAGTGCTTGATGCTTTGTATGATATGATTATAGGCGGTGGAGAAGACTTGGAATTAGAAGTGCCGCTCGGTTTAGCTTATTTTGATATTGATGAATATAAGCTTAGTCTTCCGGGCGAATTACTCCAAGACATTAGCGAGGGGATTTTCAAACAGATTAACATCCCCTTGTCATTAGAACAGCTTATTGCAGAGAGTCCAGGAGTGGCAGAGTTTCTAAAGAGTATTGCTGAGGGCGGTGGCGACTACGAGTACATAGTGGTCGAAGAGGCTGAAGAAGTTGGGGAATAATTTTTCATCATTTTGGGGCTTGCGTTGTTTAGCGGCCCCTTTTTCTTTTTCTGGTTTTTTAGGTTTTGGGTTAATGATAATCCACGACTTTCCCACTATATTATATTTTTGACGAGATTATGGTATAATAAAGGAAACTTATTAACTTTAAAGATAAAACCCATGAAAAAAAAGAATTATACCAACCCCAGAGTTATTTTGAGCAATAGAAAGTTTCTTAAAATAACCCTTTTTGCTTTAGTTATTATTACTTTAACTTTTAGTCAGGCGGTTTTTTTATTGAGCGCTCGAGCTCAGATGACTGCCCTGCCTCAAGATAAAGAGAGTGAAACAAAAACAGAGCAGGAGTCTTATGAAGAAAAAATCCTTTTCAAAAATCCCCTTAATGGCTCGTCAGCTGCCGGGCGCATTGTTTTGAGGGCGGGGGCAACTAAAGGAATTACTTTGGTGAAGTTCAATGCATTGAAAGGAGGCTTAGAAAAAAGTCTGGGAGCCGGAAGTTATAATTCAGCGGGAGACACTTGGGAATTTGGTCTTGATACTGCCAAAATGGAAAATGGAGATTACGATCTTAAAGCTATCGGTTCTGATGGTTTGGGGAACTATTATTATGATAAAATTTTCATTTCTATCAATAACCGGCAATCCGAGTCTCAATCACCCCAAGTAATCTTTAATTTGGTAGCCCCGAAGGAGCCAATCGTCTCCGGGAAAGTAGACTTAAGAGTGAAGTTAAGCCTTCCAGGAGACAATGTTGTTTTTAAGGTTATTCAGCCTTTGGAGCTAACATTCACTGGGAATAAGCTGGATCTAGGCACAACCTGGGGATTTGTTTGGGACACGGCTAAATATCAAGATGGTGATTATAAAATTGTTGCCCAAGCAGCAATTGGAAATCTCACTTATTTAAGTCAGGAGTTTAATTTAAGGGTTGATAATTTCGCCTTAATTAGAGAGAGCCTTCCGGCCTCAATAGCTTTTACTTTTGTTGACCCAAAATTTACTCAAGTCTCCCAAAAAGTTTGTTTTAAAGTGAAGACTGATACGCCGGTTGATAATTTAGTGATTAAAATTATTAATGCCAAAGAATCAACTTATCAAACAACATGGAATAAGCAGCTGTCGGCTTGGGAGGCCTGTTGGGAGACTCTAACTGGGCCTAATGGAGATTATCAGGTTATTGCCCGGGCCGGTCTTAATAATAGAACTTATGCCAGTCAAGCTTTAAGGCTGATTGTGAGTAATAAGCCCCAGCCCAAATCAGTCGGGCCTTCGCCTATTTATTATAAAATTATTATAAAATCACCAATTGAGGCAGAGATTGTTTCAAAAAAAGTTGATTTAAAAGCCGAAGTTAACGAGCCTTTGGATAAATTAGATTTTTATTTAGACAGTGATAAGACTTCAGAGATAGATTTAAAAATAAAAGCTGCCTCTAAAGATAATTTAATTTGGCAGGCTGCAGAGCTGGACATTTCTTATTTAGCTGATGGCAGTTATGCCCTGTATGCGCGGGGTTATAAGGGGGACAAAGTTTATCCGAGCGAACAAGTTTTTAGGTTAGAGATTAAAAATAAGGCAAGAGAAGAAAAAAAAGAAGAAGTTGAAATTACAAAGAGAGAAGGATTATTAAAAGAAACGATAAAAGAGGCAGAAAAACCTCAAGAACAAGTGGTCCCAAAAAATATGATTTGGATTATTGCGCCAACGTATGATGCGGTGCTTGCGGGTAAACACAGATTAAAAGCCGGCACTGAATTCGCGATTACGGCGGTAGAACTTTATTATTTTCAAGGAGGTTTGAAGAATCTGATAGCTTATCTTCCAGAAAAAGTTTTTGGTGAATGGCAGTATGAGTGGGATACGCGGTTGTTGGCAAATGGCGTGTATTATATTCAAGCCGTGGGCAAAGATAATTTTGGTAATAAACATTATTCTGGTCAAATTAAGGCTTTGATAAAAAATGAGTCTAAAGAGGCTGGGCCCAGTGGAGGCGAAACTAAAGGGGAGGTTAGTAGGGTAGTGGCTAAAGAAAAGCCGCAAGTTGCCCTGGTTGAACCGCTAGAGATTGAGGAGTTGCAGAGCGGCTATCGCGAGGCCGGGGAATATTTTTCGCCTATCTGTATTGAAGCAGGCGCTTTAACTAAAGAAGAATGTGATAAAATAATGAGTGAGAGAAGCCTTCTTGACCCGGAGTGTGGGATTCAAGGGATAACCGGTAAACAAGACTGCGAAGCTTATTTGCTGATTCAAACTTTGCCTCAAGAGTGTCAAAGCGCCGGAATTAAAATTAAAGAAAAATGCGATTATTTTATTCGGGAGAAATATAGTCAAATAGGCTATGAATCAGTTAAGGGATATATCGTGGGAACAGAGGTAGAGTATCAATATATAGGCGAGGAGCTGCCGGCAGTGTGTAAAAAAGCTAAAGTAGTCACAAAAAAGGAGTGCGATGCTATCTTAGAGGCCTTAAGTTTAGAGAAAGAATGTCGTTCAAAAGGCCTTACTACCCGCAGTGATTGCGATGAATATCTCCAAAAGGAGCAGTTGCCCAAGGAATGTCAAGAGAAAGGTATTTTTAGCGAACAAGAATGCGAACGTTTTGTTTTTAGCCTTTATGCGCCTAAAGAATGTCGGGAGGCGGGCATATTAGACAAAGAGAGCTGTGAAAAATATATATTTGAAAAACATTTGCCAGCCGAGTGCCGAGAGGCCAAGGCTTTAACAAAAACAGCTTGTGAAAAGTATTTGTTTGAGCAATACAAAAAACCAGCCCAAAAGCAATTATCATTTGATTGTGTTGAGGCTGGGATTATGAGTTTTGATGAATGTAAAGCCTTTATGCGTCAGAAATTTTTCCCCCAAGAGTGCAGGCGAGCAGGAATTACTGATGAGGCTATGTGTGAGTCATTTTTAGCCAAAAAGTTTTTGCCAAAAGAATGCCTAGATGCTGATTTAGTTGCTAGGGAGGCTTGTGATAGGATGTTGCGTGAAAAATATCTTAATGATAAATGTAAGGCCGCAGGGATTACTGGGTCTGAAGCTTGCGAAGACTTTCTTTTCAAAAAATATACTCCCCGAGTAGAATGTCAAGGTCTAGACCGTTGGCATTGTGAAGAGGTTTTGCGAAAGCGGTATTTAGGGGAGATTGTAGAAAAGAAGGAAAAGCAGAAAAAAACAGAAGAAGCACTTGAAGGGTATGTTGGTCAGGCAGTAGTTTTGCAACCAAAGGAGCCGGGAGTAGCCCTATCTCCTTTTGAGGAGGTGATACCCTTGGAAATTAAAGAAGAAACTACGGTTTTAGTTTTGCCTTCAGTGAGCGAAACAGTTTTGTCAGAGGACGAAGAAATAATTGTTACTCCTTCAGCAATTTTGGTTTTTGATGCTGATGCTGATGGTTTGCCTGATGATATTGAGGCCCGTCTAGGCACTGATGCTAACAATCCCGACAGTGACGGCGATGGTTATGAAGACGGCTTAGAAGTTAAACATAATTATAATCCTTTAGGTCCTGGTCGGCTGCAAAAAGAAGTTGCTCCGGTGGAGAAAGCCATAGCCAGTAAAGCTGTTTTAGAACAACCAAAAACTGCCGGCCATGAAAGCGGGGAATTAAAAATTAAGAAAATTGAGAATCTGGCAACCATTGAAGGCGCAGTTCAAGGAATGAAACTTTCTGGCCAAGGGACGCCAGGCCAAATTATTGCTTTATATATTTACAGTGACTTGGCAATAGTCGTGACTACCCAGGTAGATGAAAATAGTAATTGGAGTTATACTTTGAAGCAGCCGTTAGTTGATGGCTACCACGAGGTTTATGTCTCTTTGAACGACGATACGGGGAAAATTGTAGCTAAGAGCTCGCCGATTTCCTTCTTTATTAAAGAAGCCAAAGCGATTTCGCCGGGAGATTTTTTAAAGACTGAAGTACGTTCAGCAGATAAAACCAAGATTTCAATTTTGTATTATGTTGTCGGCGCTTTTGTTTTGATTATTATTGGCAGTATCTTGTTTATATTATTTATTAAACAAAAAAAGAAAGAAGAACCATCTTCCGGGAGCGGAACGAGCAGTGGTTCTTCGGTATAGATTTTTAGCTATGTCTAAAATTAAAGAATTCTTGATTAAAAATAAGGAGATTTTTCAGCTCGTCTATGGAGTTATTTTGGTTATTATCATTCCGATAATTATTGTAGTTAATACGCTCTTTGTTATTAACAAATACAGCACTACGATTGATACCTCTCTTCAACGTCGAGCCCTCCTTTTAGGCCGAGTTTTTTACGCCAGCGTTAAGGATAATCTTGATGATATTGAGTTTATTCAGAGACAGATTGATAAAGTTAAACAGATTGATTCAAGCATCTTAGACCTAAAATATCTAGTGCCCGAGCAAGATCAATACAAAATCGCGGCGGCTTCCAGCAAAGAAGAAATTGGCGAAGAGAATGATTTTTATCTTTACCACCTGGCTTGGCAACAACCAGACAAAGATGGTATCGTTACCGATTCTCACCAACTTTCTTCAACGAGTCTAAAAGAAGGCAAAGCCTTTTCTGAAGAAGAGCGGTTTTGGCTCGCGGCTATGCCTTTCAGTGATTACAAAAACAAAAAAGTCGGTTTGCTTTCGATGAGAGTGTCTTCGCAAATCGTTGATGATTTAGTAGTTTACAATCGGAACGCATCTATTATCATTTTAACCCTTTCAGTACTTTTTATCATTTTATTTTTATCAACTGCGGTTAGGCTTTGGGATTACGCTCTCCTTTACCGAAAGATCAAGGAAGTAGATAAAATGAAAGACGAGTTTATTTCTATTGCCTCGCACGAATTAAGGACGCCCCTAACTGCTATCAGGGGTTATGTGGAAATGATGCAAACTGGCACTTTAGGCAAAGTTAGCGCAAAATCTAAGAAAGCTCTTACTGTTATTTCTATTTCGGCTGACAGACTTGGTGATTTAGTTGAAGATTTATTAAATGTTTCACGGATTGAGCAAGGGCGTCTAGAGATGACAATTAAGCCGGCTCAGATTTCGCAAATAATTAATGAAATTATTGAGCAACTAAAGGTACAAGCCGAAGAAAAGGGATTATACCTAAAATATGAGGTTGCGAAAGACCTACCCAAAGTTTTAACTGATACTGATAAGCTTAAACAAATTCTAGTTAATTTGATTGGCAATGCTGTTAAGTATACTAAAAAAGGCGGAGTAACAGTTACAAGCTATGTGAATAAGGATGGAATAATGGAAATAAAAGTTGCGGATACGGGTATTGGGATGTCGCCAAAAGAAAAAGAGCGCCTTTTTGAGAAATTTTATCGAGTGAAAGGTGAACAGACTAAAAATATTCCCGGCACTGGTTTGGGGCTTTGGATAACTAAGAAATTAATCGAGTTGATGAAAGGCAAGATTTATGTTGAGAGCCTGGAGGGCGTTGGCACCCAGACGATTTTCACTTTGCCGATTGAGAAGAAATGAAATTTTAAAATTAAGTTAATCCACAACTTGCCCACTTGCATAATTTTTTATTAAGCGTAAAATAAGAAAAAGAATACAGAGTCAAAAGACCCTGTTTTATAACTTTTAAACTTAATCCTATGTTTGCATCACGAAGAAATTTTTTGTTTTTAGTGGGCATACTTATTTTTGCCCTGGTGGCAGTGGGCTGTATTAAAACTAATAGCGACGCAACTTCTGTAAAGCCGGGAAAACTGCCAGGTTCTTTGGGCAGCCTGCCAGCCGACGAAGAAAAAAGCGAGGAAGAAGTAGAATTACCAGATTTCACAACTGATGTGAATCTCGAGACCTTGGATCAGGTGGTTTTAAAAACAAATAGGGGCGATATCAGCTTAAAGCTTTTTCCGGAAGCTGCCCCAAAAACTGTAGCTAACTTTGTCCGTTTGGCTGAACAAGATTTTTATGATGGTGTTAAATTTCATCGAGTGATAAAGGATTTTATGCTCCAGGCAGGAGATCCTAATTCTAAGGACGATAATTGGAGCGATGACGGGCAGGGCGGTCCGGGTTATAAATTTGAGGATGAGATAAATCCCCGAAGCTTAGGTTTGACTGACGAGCAGATCTTAACCTTAGAACAGATTGGGTATGCCTACAACTATGAACTGGAATCACATAAAATGGTTCGCGGTAAACTTGCTATGGCAAATTCTGGCCCCAATACTAACGGAAGCCAGTTTTTTATTGTGACAGTTGAGGCCACCCCTTGGCTTGATGGCAGGCATACGGTGTTTGGCGAGGTGGTAGAGGGTATGGATATAGTTGATGCGATTGAGGCCGTAGCAACCAATGAGCAGGACCATCCTAAAGAAGATGTGGTGATTAAGGATATCGTTGTTGTGAGGACCGAACAGGGCGATGAAGGCGGAGAGGGCGAGGCGACTTCGACTGAAGAGACTGAAGCGACGAGTACAGAAGAAGAAACCTCTAATTGACTCTAATTAGCTCTAATATCTCGAATTAAAAAGAAACAGATTAAATAGCCCGATTTATCGGGCTCCAAGATATAAATATACCTAGCCCTGGAATTCCAGCCAAAGGATGGGTCAGCCACTGGCCGATATTCCTGGGCGATGGAGAAGTTAGGGTGATATAATAAAAAAAGCGCTGGCCAGGGGTCAGCGCAGAGAAGACTCGGAGTTTTTCAATTTCAATTTTCAACCCAGGCTACCTCTTCTATGGAGAGCCAACCTTCTTCTTTTGAAAGATAGGGGTCGCCGTAGATTGGTTCTTTGGTGTCCGGGCGACCAAGCCTTACCGTTCGTTCTTCCTGATTGAGGTTTAATACCTTATATCGGCCGCCATTGTAGAGAATAGCAATATCTCCAACACGAATCTCCAGTTCCCTTGCTAGGCGAAATTTCATTTTTCCCTCCTTAGTTTGGCGTGAGTTAGACAAGCAGAATTGGCATTTTTCTATCTTAATTCATTTAAACTACTTCGTCAATAGCAGATGATTCAGGTCCAAAATCTCACAAAAAAATTCAATGATATTACCGCAGTTAATGAGGCGTCGTTTGAAATTAGAGACGGCGAGGTTTTGGGTTTCTTGGGGCCAAACGCGGCTGGTAAGACTACTACCATGCGGATTATCACTGGTTTTATTGCCCCGACTTCCGGCACGGTTAAGGTGGGGGATTTGGATGTGCGGGAGAATAGTTTAGAAATTAGAAAAAAAATTGGTTATTTGCCAGAAAGCGTGCCTTTGTATGAGGACATGAAGGTTTATGAGTATTTGAAATTTATTGCCGAAGTGCGAAGCATCCCGGGAAATAAAGTTAAAACTAGGATTCGAGAGATGATTGAGGCCTGTGGTTTGCAAAAAGTTATTCGCCAGCAAGTTGGCGAGCTTTCTAAGGGTTATCGCCAACGGGTAGGCTTGGCCCAAGCCATGATTCATGAGCCGGAGATTTTAGTTTTAGACGAGCCCACCAGCGGACTTGACCCGAATCAAATTGCAGAAATTAGAAGTTTAATAAAAAAACTTGGCGAGCAAAAAACAGTAATTCTTTCAACCCATATTTTATCCGAAGTTCAAGCGACTTGCTCGCGGGTGGTAATTATTAATGATGGGAAGATTGTGGCTAGTGGGACAACAGAAGAGCTCCAACGTCAGGCAGCTGGCCAAGAAATGATATATATCAAATTTAAAGCTGAACCGCATTCGGTGCTGGAGCGTGTTAATGCTTTGGAAGAGGTATCAACCGTTGAAAGGGCCGACCAAGAGGACGAGTTGATTTTTGGTTACAAGGTTGAGGTGTCCGGCGGCCGGGATTTGCGGGAAGCATTGTTTAATTTGGCCGTTGCGAATGGGTGGAAGGTGCTGGAGATGAGAAGGGAGCGGGTGAGTTTGGAGGATGTGTTTAGAAAGTTAACCACTAATTAGCACGAATAGGTACACCCCGAACAACTTGCTTCGCTCGTATACCGGGCAAGTAAATAACACTAATCACAAATATGCTATTCGAGTTATTTGAGCTTATTCGAGAAAATTTGAGTTTAAGATTAGTGATTTGTGAAATTAGTGTACAGATTCATGAGGATTCGTTATGAACATCATCAAACCAATCTACAAGCGAGAACTCCGGTCGTATTTTAATTCCCCAATCGCCTATATTTTTATAGCCGTGTTTTTGATTGTGGGCAATTGGCTGTTTTTCCAGAATTTCTTTTTGATAAATCAGGCCTCTATGCGGAATTATTTTTCCCTGCTTCCTTGGATTTTTATGTTTCTGGCGCCAGCGATTACGATGCGGGCTTGGGCTGAAGAAAAGCACAGCGGCACTGACGAGCTTTTACTGACTTTGCCGGTTCGCGATTGGGAAGTGGTGTTAGCTAAATTTTTAGCGGCTTGGAGTTTTTTGGCAATGGCTTTACTGCTTTCTCTTTCTATTCCTTTTTCTATTGCCGGACTGGGCGCGTTTGACTGGGGACCGGTGATTGGCGGTTATGTTGGCGGGTTACTTTTGGGCGCGGCTTATTTGTCCCTGGGATTATTTATTTCATCTTTGACTCGCAATCAAATCATTGCTTTTATTTTAAGTTTAGCTTTTTGTTTTTTAATTTTTTTAATTGGGGCAAGCTTTGTTCTAGGCGCGGTTACTGGATTTTTCGGCTGGCTTTTTAGTTTTTTGGGCATCAGCTCGCATTTTTATAATATTGCTAGGGGCGTGTTGGATACTCGGGACGTGGTTTATTATGTTTGTTTTGCGGGGTTGTTTTTATGGTTGAATGTTAAAGCCGTGGAGAGCAGAAACTGGAGATAGCGGTAATAAATTATTCCAAATTATTCCCAAGCTCAAATTGTTCCAAATCAAATCCAAATATCAAATGTCAAATTCTATTTTTTGGATTTTGGGCTTTGAACTTGATTTGGTATAATTTGTAATTTGCAATTTGGATTATATAATATGAAGTTTTCAACCCAACAACGCACTAACGTTATCATTGCCACCCTCATCTTCATGGGGATTTTGATCGTGGTTAATATTTTATCTTACCAACTTTTTCATCGTTTTGATTTAACGGGTGAAAATGAGTTTAGTATTTCCAAGTCAACTAAAAGGATTTTAAAAGATTTAGATGACATCGTGACCATGAAAGCTTATTTTTCCGAAGAACTCCCGGCGGAGTTAATGCTGTTGCGTCAAGAAGTGAGCGATACTTTTGACGAATATAAAAATTATTCTGGCGGCAAGTTGAAAGTAGAATATGTTGATCCGGCAGAGGATACAGAGCTTGAGCAGGAAGTTCAGATGATAGGGATACCTCAGCTGCAGTTTAATATCCGCTCCAAGGATAAATTTGAATTACGCAACGGCTATCTGGGCTTGGCTATTATGTACGAGGACAGAAAAGAAATTATTCCGGTGATTCAAAGCACGCGCAATTTAGAATATGACTTAACTTCAGCCATTAAAAAAGTCATCAGGAGTGAAGAAATTAAGATTGGAATTTTAACTGGCCGGGGTATTTGGGATCTCCAGCAAGAGATGACAGTGGTTGGCCAGAGCCTTGGCAAGCAATACGAAGTAGAAGAGGTATCAATTACCAGTGGAGAGTTGATTGCTCCCGAGATTACTACCTTGATTATCCCTTCGCCCAAGGAAGAATTTACTGACAGGGAACTATATGTTATTGATCAATTTCTAATGAATGGCGGTAATTTATTTGTGGCTTTAGATAATGTTGTCGTTGACAATAATTTACAAACAAAACCAGTTAGCACTGGTTTGGAAAAGTTATTAAAACATTATGGCTTGGGCTTGGAACAGAGCTTAGTGCTTGATGTGTCTGCGGAAATGGTTTCTTTTTCCTCGGGTTTTGTGCAATTCTTTTCCCCTTATCCATATTGGCCCAAAATTACTCCAGCCGGATTTAATTCGGAAAGCGTGATTACAAGCAAGTTGGAGGCATTAGTTTTACCCTGGGCAGGCAATATCAAAATAGATAGCGGGAAGCTGGGAAATGAGCAAGTAATAATTTTAGCGCAAACAACTAATCGGTCTTGGAAAGCAGATTATCCGCCCAATTTAAATCCCCAGCAGGATTTTTCTCCGCCTAGCGAAGGCCAGCCCTACCCAGTAGCAGTCTTGGTGTCTGGGAAGCTTGAAAGTTTTTATAAAGGTAAAGAGATTCCCCAGAAAGAGATGAGCGAAGCGGCAGTAGAAGCGGTGAGTGAGGAGTTAAAGGGGTCAACAGATAATGCCCGCATCGTTTTAGTGGCTGACGGCGATTTTATGCATGATAATTTTATAAGAAGATTTCCGGATGATGGCGTGTTTTTTGAGAATGTGGTTGATTATTTAAGTTTGGGCGAGGACTTGATTGGAATTCGTTCGCGAGGGGTAACTGACAGAACTTTGCAAGAGATTTCATCAAGCAAAAGAAATGCGATTAAATATGGAAATATTTTTGGGGTGACTTGTATTGTAGTTTTATTTGGGATGGTGAGGTTTTGGAGTCGGCGGAAGAAGAGGTTTGCGGATGAATTGTAGAAAGACGAATCGGCACGAATCTGCACACGAATTTTACGAATCACGAATAGTATTCGGTGTCATTCCGACCGAAGTGAGTGCGAGCCGCAGTGAG
The DNA here is from genome assembly GCA_018896645.1 of Patescibacteria group bacterium. Lineage (NCBI taxonomy): Bacteria > Patescibacteria group bacterium. The sequence goes on from JAHIMF010000038.1 coordinate 21,157, forward strand.
CATGAACGAAGTGGAGGAATCCCGTGGATTTACTGTGGACGCAGGTTTGTAGACTGACGTTATTTTTCCAGAAAAAAAAAAGGCCATGACCGAAGTCACAGCCCGAGATCGAGGAGATAGCTTATTGTAATTATAGCCTTATTACTTGTCCTTGTGGTCCGATTATCCAAAGATCGTATCCTTCTCGGAATGGACCAATGACGATTGTTACTTCAATTCCCTTACAATTTGTAAATTTGAAAGCCTTTTGGGCATTTAACCTGTCTCTGATTTCCTGCTTAACTTCTTTTGAAGTCCCGGGATCATCAAGGAGTTGTGCACCCATATCTGCTGCTTGTAGCCCTTCAACCTCCTCAAATATTGTGGTACGGAGGTCAACTCCTCCACCAAAGGCGGCGTAAGCTTTTGCTTCCTCAATATTGCCAAACATTGTTGACATCTGGTTGCCTCCTTGATTAATGTGAATTGTGAACAATGAGCATTATTTGAAGTTTTTATAATCTTACTTTATCCATAAATTTTTGTTAGATGGATGCATTTCAACCACAAAAAAAGAAAAAATTCAAAACAACCTACATTCTAGGCATTGTTTTTTTGGTTTTAGCGGGGATTATTTTGATTACTAAGTTTCCGGGTCAAAATAAAAGTGAAACCAAAAGAGCATTTTTGAAAAATATTAATATTGAGGACATCAGTAAAATTGAGATTACCACTCGAGAGACAAACCATATGCTTCAAAAGCAAGACAGCACTTGGGTGGTGGCGAGCCGGGATAATGCCCAAGCCAATCCAGAGGATGTAGTTAATATAATTAATACCTTGAAAGAATTAGAAGTCGGGGATGCGGTTTCGGAAAATCTTGACAAGCAAAGTGTTTTTGAAGTTGATGCTTCGGGCATTGAGGTAAAATTATATCAAGGTGATAATCTGCGGATAGACTTTTTTATCGGTAAAGCTGGGCCAAATTTTGACAGTAATTTTATCCGCCGCGCAGAAAGCAATGAGGTGTATTTAACAAAAAAGGGGATTGGCTATGTTTTTGATAAACCAGATTTCCGGGATTTAACGATGCTCGTTTTTAATAAAGATGAGGCCCAAGAGATATCTTTGACTTACGATGAAACAGAAATAGTTCTTAAGAAAGAAGCAGAGACATGGAACCTGATTCAGCCAGAAAAAGTTGAAGCTAATCAAAATAGTGTTGATTCATTTTTAACTGGATTAGAAAATTTGAGAGCGGTTGATGTTGTGGCGTTAGAGGAAGATGAAGATACGGGGCTCGAGGATCCCCAAATGGAAGTAAAAGTTACTTTAGAGGATGGTTCGCAAAAAGTATTAACAATTGGCATTGGCTATCCTCAAGTGGCTACTTATTATGCCAAAAGCAGTGACAGTGACAAATTTTATATAATCAGCCAGTGGCAGCGGGATGGGTTAAAAAAGACGGTAGAGGATTTTTTGTAGCACTAATTTTCACTAATCTATTCACGAATTTCACGAATCACGAATTCTAATTGTGTGTCAAATTATTTCTAATAGCTTTTCTAATAACTCTAATAAATATTTGTGGTATTTTTGTGACTTTTGTGCTCTATGAAATAAATAAATTAATAAACTAATAAACTAATAAACTAATAGATAAAGATGTATGCCTGTTGAAAATATTGGCGAAAAATATGTTTGTAGAATTTGTGGTAATGAGGTGGAAGTGACCAAGGCTGGCGGCGGGACGCTTGTTTGTTGCGGGCAAGACATGGATTTATTGGGAAACGAATAGATGCGGATAGATGACGAATGGCTGCGAATTACGAATTACTTATGCCACAAAAACACCCCTCGACTTGACTCGGGGCGGGCAAAAGGCCGCAAGGAAACGATTTTTGTTTTGTGGTAGTTTGTGAATTTGTGGTATAATACAATTATCCCAGCCAAAGGTCGCCGACGCTCCAAAGCTTTGGTCGCCGACGCTCCAAAGCTCTGGCGACGGAGCGCGACGGAGCGCTGGTCCGCCTCTGGCGGAAATTATCAATTATCAATCATTATGTCTATCAAAATTGACCAAGAAAAATGCATTGGCTGCGGAACTTGCGAAGCAATATGCTCGAGTCATTTTAAAATAAATGATAATGGCAAGGCCGAGGTTACTAGTCAGGACGAGGCTGAATGCGTGAAAGAGGCAGTGGAAAGTTGTGCGGTGGATGCGATAATAGTAGATTAGTTTTTTGAGTTGTGGTTTTATTATATTTTTATATTTAAATATATTTGTTTGGAATGTTTTTATTGGTTTATTGCGCTTCGCTTTTATTAGTTTATTAATAAATTTAATAAATTAATAAACCAATAAATTAATAAAAAAATGATAAATGGATATATGTTAAATGATTAAATGTTAAACTATGTTCGA
>JAHIMF010000039.1 GCA_018896645.1 Patescibacteria group bacterium
GGATGCAAAAAAAGATTGGTTCTTGGCTTAGGGGGCAAGTTATTTTAATGATAATCATCGGTATCCTATCCTACATCGGACTTTTGATTTTAGGGGTCAGGTATGCTTTATTACTGGCGCTATTTGCGGGTTTGATGGAAATTATTCCGTATATTGGCCCGATTTTTGGCGCTGTGCCCGCGGTTTTTATCGCCCTTACCCAGTCGCCGATAAAAGGTCTTTTGGTGATTGTCTTGTATCTTATCATTCAGCAATTAGAGAATAATTTAATTGTGCCCAAGATAATGAAGCGGGCAGTAGGGCTTAACCCGATTGTGGTGATTTTAGTAATTTTGATTGGCGGCAAGATAGCCGGCATTGTTGGCGCCTTAATTGCCGTGCCAGTGGCCACTGCTTTTTCAGTGATGCTTAAAGACTTTTTGGATTTAAGAAAGCAAGGAGAGAGTGGTAATAAAAATAAAATAATATAAAAATATAAAAATAAACGAGACGAGATAAGTTTTTATATTATTTTATTTTTTATATTATTTTATCAGGTGAATTAGAAATTTTCATGTTATATATCGTTGCCACCCCAATCGGTAATCTTTCTGACATCACCCTGCGAACGTTAGATACGTTAAAGCAGGTTGATTTAATTTTATGCGAAGATACTCGTCATACCCAGAAATTATTGAGTCATTATAATATTAAAACTCCAACCCTAAGTTATCACCAGCACAGCCGATTGACTAAATTAGAACAAATTATTAAACTATTGGAAGCTGGTAAAAACTTGGCTTTGGTTACTGATGCGGGTACGCCCGGTATTTCTGACCCCGGCGGTAAACTAGTGGCTGAGGTGGTTGAAAAACTGGGTGATGGCGTTAAAATCGAAACTATCCCCGGACCTTCGGCCCTCACAGCGGCAATTTCTATTTCCGGCTTGCCAACTGATTCATTCATTTTTTTAGGATTTTTACCAACAAAGAAGGGCCGTGAAAAACTATTTAAAGAAATTGCTGAATCCAAAAGAACAATCGTTTTCTACGAGTCGCCGCATCGCATAATTAAAACTCTAAATTCTTTAAAGGAGCATTGTGGTTCACAACAGCTTGTGGTTTGTCGGGAAATGACCAAAAAATTTGAGACTACCTATCGCGGCGTCGCAAGTGAAGTTTTAGAAAAATTGAGTCAAGATAAAATTAGAGGTGAGTTTGTGGTAATTGTGAGAGGGAAATAATTATGGAAAAGAAATATATTACAACCGCAATTCCTTACGTTAATGCCGCTCCGCATATCGGCTTTGCTTTGGAATTGATTCAAGCGGACGTTGTTGCTCGTTACTCCAGAGAAAAAAAAGAAGATACTTTTTTTCTAACCGGCGTTGATGAAAACAGTTTAAAAAATGTCCAAGCTGCTGAAAAAGAGGGGATTAGCACCCAGGAATTAGTCGACCGCAACACGCAAAAATTCATTGATTTAACTCGGACTCTTAATATTTCCAATGATGAATTCATTCGCACAACAAGCGAAAAACACAAACTTGGAACTCAAAAATTTTGGCAAGCTTGTAAAAATGATATTTATAAAAAGAAGTACAAAGGACTTTATTGCGTTGGCTGTGAAAGTTTTTATCTCAAAAAGGATTTGACCAACGGCAAATGCCCAGAGCATAAGACCAAACCGGAAACAGTGGAAGAGGAAAATTATTTTTTTAAGCTTTCTAAATACCAAAAAAAACTTGAAAAGTTGATTGAGTCAGACGAATATCAAGTAGTTCCTCAAACTCGGAAAAATGAAGTTTTGAATTTCATAAAAAATGGCCTTAAAGATTTCAGTATTTCCCGGTCAAAAGAACGGGCTAAGGGCTGGGGGATTCCCGTGCCCGGTGATAACTCGCAAATTATCTATGTTTGGTTTGATGCTTTGATAAACTATATTTCCGCGCTTGATTACGACATCAATGGGGATAAGTTTAAGAAATTTTGGCCTGCTGATATCCATGTTATTGGCAAGGGTATCAGCCGTTTTCATGCTATCTATTGGCCAGCTATGCTGCTTTCTGCTGGCCTGCCCCTGCCCAAAAAATTATTCGTCCATGGCTATGTTAATATTGGCGGTGAAAAAATTTCTAAATCCATAGGCAACACTGTTGATCCGTTTGAATTAGTCAAGAAATATGACGTTGACGCGGTCCGATATTTTTTATTGCGTGAAATTCCAGCCCATGGCGATGGCGATTTTTCTGAAGAGCGGTTTAGAGAAAAATATAACGCTGATCTATCCAACAATCTCGGCAACCTCATCAGCCGTACCGCCAACTTAATTGAGAAAAATGAAATTGAGTTTGCTAAGCTTGAAGTCAAGCCGAACGAGTTTGAAAAACAAATAGACAAATTTTATTCTGACTTCAAATTTGACGAGATTCTAAAATTCATTTGGCAAAAAATCGATGAAGCTAATTTATACATCAACAAAAAAGAACCCTGGAAAGTAAAAGAAAAAAAAGAGCTTGAGAAAATTTTCAAAAAACTCGTTATTGGCATCCAAAAAATCGCTAAAGCATTAGTTCCCTTTATTCCCGAAACCGCCCAAAAAATCCTAAACCAATTCTCTCAACCCAAAATCAAAAAACACGAGATTTTATTTCCGAGGATAAAATAAAATAAAAATTATTACTTATTACTTATCCCGCCTTCAATTACTTTATTACTTGATTACTCAATTACTCATTCACTTATTTACTTGTCCTTATGAACATCCTAGACATTATTTTATTAGTATTATTATTTTTATTTTTCTTAACCGGCTTTTGGCGGGGTTTGATAAAAACTGTTGGCGGTTTTGTGGGTTTGGTTTTGGGAATTTTTATTGCCGGAGTTTTTTATGAAGATTTGGCGGGTTGGGTGACCCAATACATACCTTGGTCAGAAAAGGTTTTAACCGTGGTGGTTTTTATTTTGATTTTCGTAATCACCGCGCGGCTCATTGATTTTATTTTTTGTCTTCTAGACCGGATTTTTAAATTTTTTACAATTATCCCGTTTTTAAAAACCATCAATCGTTTGGCTGGCGGAGTTTTTGGCCTTTTGCAGGGAGTGGTTTTTTTAGGTCTATGTTTGTTTGTTTATTCAAAGTTTGCTTTCTGGTCATTGCTAGACGGACAGCTCTTAGAATCCCAAATCGCCCCAGCGTTGATTTTCTTGGTTAAGTTTCTGTTGCTTTTATTACCGGATGCTTTGAAGGAGATAGAAGGACTGCTTTAAAATTTATTCATTTATTAGTTTATTGATTTATTAATAAACTAATAAATTAATAAACGTAATAAACAAATATGTTAATAGATTGCCACGCCCACTTAAATTTTCAAGCCTACGCAAATGACAGGAACGAGGTCATCAACCGTTGCCAAAATATGAAAGTAATAAATATCGGCTCGCAGTATCCCACGAGCCGTTTAGCTTTAGAATTGGCGCGAAAAAATAAGAACATGTTTGCTTCCGTGGGTCTGCACCCGATTCATGTTGGCGGTCAGGAGTATGATGAGAATGAAGTTCGCGAGAAAGTTGAGATGAGTGATGAAGAACAACTTGTTAAAATCAAAGAATTGCTTGCAACGGATAAAGATAATCGCATTGTTGCAGTAGGGGAGACTGGTTTGGATTATTTCCATTTTGATTCAAAGAAACAAGAAAACAAGAAAACAAAAAAACAAGAGGAGGTTTTTTTAAAGCATATTGAATTGGCCAGAGGATTCAACAAACCCCTAATGTTGCATTGTCGCGGAGCTAAAGATAATCCCGAAGAAGCATATCGAGACATGTTAAAAATTATCAATTATCAATTATCCCAGCCTCAACCAAAGGCAGATGGGCATCTGGCCCAAAAGGCTGGTCTCCTCCAAAAGGGGATGGGCCCCTGGTCCAAGCCCCTGGCCGAAATTATTAATAATTATAAAATTCAAGGAATGATACACTGTTTCTCCTCGACCGTTGATATAGCCCAACGCTTCATTAATCTCGGATTCTATCTCGGCTTTACCGGCATCATTACTTTCCCCCTTCGGCGCGGCTCAGGGTCTTCGACCAACGCAGGCGAATTAGTCAATGTAGTCAAACAAACACCGTTAAATCACATCTTCACTGAAACAGATTGTCCCTATTTAGCGCCCCAACCAGTTCGCGGTCAACGTAATGAACCATCGTATGTGAAATATATTGTCGAAGAAATTGCGAAAATTAAGGGAATAGGATATGATGAGGTAATTACGGCGGTGGAGGAGAATGCGCGGGAATTATTTGGAGTGTAATTGTAATCAAGCAATCAAGTAACGAAGTAATCGAGTAATTAAGTAATAAGGTAAATTTTTTATCCCATTAAGATTAAGACAGAGTATTCGATTACTTAATTACTCGGTTACTTGATTACTAAGATAGAAAAATAATAACAAAGTAATTTCTTGAGCGATGGCTAAAATAATTAAACACTTTTACGACTTAGATGCGTGGCAAAAAGCGCGTCATCTATCAGTTGCTTTGTATAAGGTTACTCGAGATTTTCCAAAAGACGAAAGATTTGGCATGATTGATCAAATCAGAAGAGCCGCTGTTTCTGTAGCCAGCAATATCGCCGAGGGATTTGGTAGATATCGCTTCAAGGACAAGTTAAGATTCTACTATCAATCAAGAGGCTCTCTTTATGAAGTTCAATCATTGTTAATCATTTCTATGGATCTAGAGTATTTAAGTAAAGAAAAATACACGGAACTGTTTATTGCGTCTAATGATGTCGCTCGATTGACTTGGGGGCTAATTAAATCTATTCAAAGACAAATTAATTACTAGATTACTCGATTACTTTATTACTATGACGTTACAATTCGTAATTACAATAGTTATCCTCATCACGGGTTTTGTGGGTCTTTTTTGGTATCTCAAAAGCCGTGAAAAAAAAGACGCCGAAGCTAAGCAAGACGACAAATCCCTGCTCCTGCTCCAAAACCAGCTAACCGAACTCAACCGCACCCTGGATTCCAAACTCGGCGAGTCCACCCGCGTCATCCAAGAACAATTTACCCAAAGCACCCGCATCATTCAAGGCATTAGCGGTCAAAGCCAAAAAATCATTTCCGAAATATCCGAAAAAATGACTAAATTAGATGATACGAACAAGCAAGTCGTGGGTTTTGCCGGTCAACTTCAAAGTTTGGAAAATATTTTAAAAAATCCCAAACAACGGGGAGTGTTGGGAGAGTATTTTCTGGAGACCGTTTTGAAAAATGTCCTGCCGCCGGGCCAGTTTCAAATGCAGTATAAATTTAAAGACGGTGAAACTGTTGATGCTGTTGTTTTTACCAGGGAAGGAATGGTCCCAATTGATTCCAAGTTTAGTTTGGAAAATTATAATCGCATAGTTGAAGAACAAGACCAGTCCCAACGTCAAATTTTAGAAAAACAGTTCAAACAGGATCTTAAGCTTCGCATTGATGAAACCAGCAAATATATTAGGCCCAATGAAAAAACCACGGATTTTGCTTTTATGTTTATCCCGTCTGAAGGCATATATTATGATCTTCTTATTAACCAGGTTGGAGCTGTTAAAGTTAACACTCAGGACTTGATTGAATATGCTCTTCGCCAGAAAAAAGTTATTATTGTTTCGCCAACAACATTTTTTGCGTATCTCCAAACAGTGCTTCATGGCCTGCGCGCTTTAAAAATTGAAGAAGGCGCCAAAGAAATCCGCAAACGGGTGGAAATGCTTGGAAAGCATATAAACGCTTATGAGGATTATTTTAGAAAACTTGGCGGTCATCTTGGAACCACAGTCAACACTTACAACACTGCCTACAAAGAACTCGGCAAAATAGATAAGGATGTCCTAAAAATTTCCGAAGGCAATGCTGGCGGTTTAGTTAGTCCTGAATTAATTGATAAACCGAGTGTGGATAATTAGTCGCAGTGTTTGTCACTTGTCACTCGTCACTCGTCACTGGTCACTAGGGAAACTACTGCAACATTTTGTTTTTATTTCAAACTTTTATCGATTAACATTATGAGTGTTAAAAATTTTTACGAATTAACTGCTTGGCAAAAGGCTAGAGAATTAACTAAGGATGTTTATAGAAATACGAAAAATTTTCCCAAAGAAGAACTTTATGGAATTACCAGTCAAAGCCGACGGGCTATTGTTTCTGTTTGCTCCAACATCGCTGAAGGTTTTGGCAGGTTTTTTTATAAAGATAAAAAAAGATTTTATTATCAAGCCAGAGGCTCAATTCAAGAGGTTCAATCCTTATTAATAAATTCTTACGATCTAGAATACATCTCAAAAGAAACATATATTGATTTATTCAAAAAAGGTGTATCTGTTTTAAAATTAATAAATGGCCTTATTGCGTCAGTTAAACTTAAACTCAGCCCTAGTGACCAGTGACTAGTGACCAATGACTATTACTATGACTAAAAAATCAAATTCTTACGAGCTTGACTTACAAAAAGATTTAAGAGATCCCGAATTTAAAAAGTATTTTGATGAATATGGTAAACAACTTGAAGCCGCTTACCGAGTTTTAAATTTACGCAAAAAGAAAAAAATGAGCCAGCAAACTCTGGCCAAAAAACTCGGTACCAGCCAAGCTGCGGTCGCTCGCATGGAAGCCGGCAATCAAAACTTTTCTTTAAAAATGCTGGGAAAAATTGCTGATGTTTTTGGCAAAGAGTTGAAGATTTCGTTTGAATAAAATATTTGAGTTGGATTCCACATCGATCTTTCAACTGGGGAGGGATAAAATGGCAGAACCCCGCTATATAACAGTTTGCCGTAAAGATGGCCGGCCTTTGCACTTTGAGTTAAATAGTTTAAGACTAGACAGGCAACAGGGTTACGTTTTTCTCAATGACGGGAAGGTTAATTTGGATCCCGAGAGAGTGGTTACAGTTCATGCTTATTTATTTTCTCCATCACTGCGGACAAGGTGTTACAGTGGTGAATTGGAGCAAGTAGGGCAGGAAGAAGTACTTTCCGCTAGAGACGGTGTAATTTAAAAACCGTCGTGTTCATTATGGTGGACTCGGCGGTTCTTTTTATCTAAGTATTTTGTTCCACTTTTTGAAATATAGGAATCAGAAAAATATTTAACTTTTTACAAGCACTGCGATATATCGTAATATCGTAATA
>JAHIMF010000040.1 GCA_018896645.1 Patescibacteria group bacterium
TTAATGCTTTTTTGCTTTAATGCTTTAATGCTTTTTTGTTTTAATGCTTTAATGCTTTAATGCTTTTTTGCTTTAATGCTTTTTTGCTTTAATGCTTTTTTGTTTTAATGCTTTAATGAAGTCTGTGGATAGTTTTTTTGTAGCTTTTATGGTATAATTTATACAGGACAATTTATAATTGTAAATGGCTAAAGTCGGTGTATTCATGACTAGTATTATTATTTTAACTCCGCCTTGTTTTTGCGGTAAGTTTTGGATATAGAAATAAAGTAGAAATAGAGAAATTAAGAAATTAAGAAATTAGAAATAAAGGGTAGGGTTGATGGTTAGAAATAAATTTTCTCAATTTCTCAATTCCTCAATTTCTAAACCCCATGCACATAGAAGTCCGAAAAAAAGCAATCAACTTTCTTAAAATCCGTCGTCCCTGGTTAGCAACGGTTGTCTTTTTTTCGGTTTTTTGTTTGGCCCTTCTGATTAGCCAGCCAGCTTTTGCCTTTAATCTTCCGTGGGAGAGCCAGATTTTAGGTTTTTTCGGTACCATCCTCTTATTCCTTATTGGTCTTTTGGGTAAACTTTTAATGGTGGTGATTGACATTTTGATTAAGATTGCCGCTTATGGTGATTTTGTTAATTCCGGGGCCGTGGCTAAGGGTTGGGTAGTTTTGCGGGATGTTTGCAATATGTTTTTTATTGTGATTTTGTTGGTTACGGCTTTTTCCACGGTTTTAAGTATTGAGAGATATTCGTACAAACGTCTTTTGCCCATGCTTTTGATTATGGCGGTTTTGATAAATTTTAGCAAAACCATTGCCGGGGTTTTTATTGATATGGCCCAGGTAGTGATGATGACTTTTGTTAATGGTTTTAAGTATGCCGCGGCTGGTAATTTAACCACTGCGTTTGGTTTACAGGGTTTATTAAAATATAAAGACAATGTAGAAGACGTCGACCTTTCTGGTACACTTGCCTCTTTAGTTTTAGCTTTAATTATGCTTCTTATCGCCGTAATTGTTACAGCTGTGATTGCGGCGGTGTTGATTATTAGAATTATTGCTTTGTGGATTTTGGTTGTGGTTTCGCCCATTGCCTATTTAGCCGCTGCCGCGCCAGGCGGCCAGAAATATTCTGGCATGTGGTGGAGTAATTTTACTAAATATGTAACCATCGGCCCAATTTTAGCGTTTTTCTTGTGGCTTTCTTTTGCCATTATGGGAGACTCTAATGATATCGATACTATAAAGACTAAGTATGGAGGCGGCAAGGATGCGAAAGGAAACGAAACAAGCATTTCTGCGGCTGCTTCCGAGGCCAGTAGTTCGGAAAATATGCTGGGTTTTGCCATTGCCATTGCGATGTTAATGGGTTCTTTAATGGCAGCCCAACAGTTAGGCGGCGTGGCTGGCAGTATGGCTGGTAAGTGGCAAGGGAAGATTTCCGGGGCAGGGAAGGCGGCGTTGGGGGGGTTTGGAGCGGCTAGATATGCAAAAAGGAAAGCATGGGAGGGTACAAAGGCTGTGGCGGGATCTGGTTGGAAAGCGACAAATATTCCGGCAGCTGCCTCTGCTTTAAAAGAGTGGGGTTTAGGGAAGGTTAAAATGGATACAAAGTCAAGAGAAAAAAGAGCTAAAGCAGACGAATTGCGTCGAGCTAAATGGCAACAAAGAGTTGGGGTAGATACCCATGCAGTAGCAAGGGTTAAGGCCAGGCAAATAGAAGAAGGAGCTGACGAGAAGAAAAAGGCAGGGGTGAATACTTTGTCTTCAGTAGACAAGGAACTTAAAAAAGCTACTGGTATTGACAGAGAGATGCTGATAGTATTAAAAGCAAAATTACAAGGGTTTAAAGATGAAAGAGAAATAGAGGAGGCTGTTGGTGGTGATAAAGTATTGGATGCATTAGTAAGAGCACAACTTAAAGATGAGGATCTTAAAAGGCCGCAGTATGATGAAGATGATAATTATATTAATAAACACGAGAAAGTTAGAGAGGATATGAAAGGCAAGAGCCAAACTGATGTTGCTCGAATAGTTAGTAAGGTAACTAAGGGTGTAATGGTTGACAGTGAAGGGCATATTGGTTCATCGTATATTGCTAATCAATTGCAAGGGATGACTGATGATCAATATGATAGGTTAGATGCTCAAAGTCAGGAAGACGTTTTGAAGTCTTTAGCGTTTTTGGCTACTAATAAGAAGGCTCAAGAAGCTCATGATGTGAGTGGCGATGAGATGAAAAAAATGTATGAAAAAAGATTACACCAAAGTCAGACAGTCACAGATAGAGATGGTAGGATTAAATTTGATAGATTTGGTGTGGAAATGCAAAGAGTAACTAATGGCGAGGATTTAGGCGTAAGCGTTTTAGGGAGCGAAATAGAGAAGGAACAGGAAGAAAGGAACAGAAAAGATATCGTGAAAAAGCAAGCGCGGGAACGAAAAGAGGCAGTTAAAGTGGCCGGTGAATCTGGCAGAACGGTTAATATAAGGCAGGAAGAAAGGAAGATGAGTGATATGGATAAAGCAATGATGCGGATTGCTGATAAAGCAGGAGCAGACAAGGGAAAAATTTTTGAAGAATTAGCAGAAGCGGTGAGCAGAGACGATATTGACATTAAAGAAGTGGAGAAAAAATTAGAAGAAGCAGAGAGGATTCTTTTAAAAAATGCCAACGGGGAGGAGGGTTCGGCCGGGGTTTTGGACGAGAATGGCAAAGCTCTTTCAGAAAGGAATTTAGTTGATAGGCATATAAATCAGGTTCGGAAAATTATAGGTAAAACCAAGAAGTCAGCTGAAGAAGGAAAAACAAAAGGAGAGGAAGAAATTGAGAAAGAAATAAAAGAATTGGAAGGAGAATTAGAAGAAGTTAAATTGTACAGCGATTATGGAACTACTGGCAGTGATTCAACGAAAAAGGCAATAGAGTTGGAAGCTAACATAAAAGAGAAAAAACAGGCTGCGGTTTCTATAGGGCAGACTTCAGCAAGGGAGAGAGGAATACCAATTAAAGAAGAGACTAAAAGGGCAGTTCAGAATTTTAGTAAAATATATAGTTCAAAGCAGGAGAGAATCGCGGATTTAGAGCAAGGCATTTATGATAGATCAATCAGGCCAGAAATTGAAGAAGGTCTGTCTGGCGTCAGAACTAATATGGAGTCGTTAGGCAAGAAAGTTATGAGCACTCAAGAAAGGACTGAGGTGATAAAAAAAGAAAGATTGGCTTTGGACAATATCGTTAGCAAGCTTTCAACAACAAATTTTGATTTTGGTATTCCAACCAGATACCCAGAGCTTTTAGATAAGAACAGAAAATTAGGAAAAGCCATGAAAGGGTTGATGGAAAAATTTGATAGAGTTACATTAGGGGAGATTTTAGAAAGAATTAAAGAATTTGAGAATGATGTTGCATCAGGCAGTTATAATGATTATGAGCGGCTGGGCACTTTAGAGTCGCCGCTGGAGGAGATAAAGCGGACGTTTAAGAAAAAGAACACCAATTAAAAATATATGAATATGGCGATGGCGGTATAATGGTTGGGTTTTTTGGAAATAGTGGAAATTTATTAAGTGTTATAGTATTATGAATTATTCAAAAGAAAAAATTGAAGAATTTTTAACTTCTAACAGGACCCAAATGGAGGTTAAAAATTTGATTACTAAATTTAGTTTAAATGAAGATTCCGATAAGATTCTATTTTTTATTAGAGAGGTTTCCCAAGGAAAGCGGAAGTTTAATTTAATGCCTTTGTTTTTGAATACAGAATTAGATATTGAATTTCGCAGGGCAGTGGATATCGGCTATGAATTTATTCAACAAATTTTTAAGCCTATAGAAAAGGATTTAGAAAATTATTTTGCCGGCCAGAAAAGCCAGAAAAGAAAAGTACAGGATATACAAAAAATAAGCGGAAAAACTTCTACAGATAAAGACCAAGCCCAGGCAGAAACCCAAGAAATAGACCAATTAAAAACCAGTATGCCGCGGACAGCAGGGGGTGCTCTTAATCATGAACAAATTGCAAGCCAAATTTTTGAAAAATTAAAATTTTCCACTCAAAACAAGGTTCTGGAATCCCGTTTTAAAAATGTTATTATTGCTTTTCTTAAAGATATCCGCGGCGCCATAGAGACCCGCGAAACCTTAATTCGTTCGCAAAAGGTAGGCGGATTGGGATTTAAAGAGCCACAAGCTGATAAGATAATGGCTACTCTAAAACAGGAGGCGAAAAAAATAGCCAGCAAGGCGGAGTTAAGGAGCCAAGTTAGGTCAGCGGATAGACACTTGGTGTCTCGGAAGACACCAAGTGTCTTGGGGAGCGAATTGGCTCAGCTAATCGTTGGCGGAAGGGCAATACCGCCAGCCAGGCCGGAGACAGAAAAAATAGCCAAGGGAAAAGTTACGGAAAAGTTTAGAAAAGAATTTGAACAAGTAACCGAGATTGCTAAAAATCATTATCCGTTAAAAATGGAACCAGGGCGAACCCTGGAGGTGCCAGAACAACTTAAGTCTGGACACAAAATAGAGGCACCAGAAGGGCCGCAAAAGCACAAAATACCACAAAAACACGAAGTGCCGCAAAAGGCTGGGTTAGAGACGAAACCAGAGATGGCTAAGCCGCGGCGGATTATTTCGGATTTATCAAAAAGACAAGGAACCCAAACTCCAGCGGTCAAACCAGAGCCAAAAGAACCGCAGCCAGTCATACCCAAACAACAGCCAGCACCGACAACAGAGAGACCAAAGCCAACTATTAAGCCATTCAAACCCAGATTTGATAACCTAGTTCCTTCAGATCAAACTTCAGACTGGCAACCAAAGTCAAAATTAGTAGGTCCGATTGAAGAAATTCGAGGCTTGACCTTGGCGGATTTTAGACGATGGTCAGAAGATCCGGAAAAATCAGCCGAGCGTTTAAAGGAAAAAATAGAACTCTTGGCTGAAGAATCTTTAGAAAAGCAGGCTTTAGGTGTCAGGGCTTGGCGGGCCTCGGAAATTTATAGTCTTTATTTAGAGATTGGTCAAGAAAGTATGGAGCAGGGAAAATCAGTAGAACAAATAATTAATGAGAGTAAAGCCGAAGGCAAGGAGCCTTTGAGCCGGGCGGAATTTGAAGCGATTGCGGACTTGAACAGGGAGTTGCGGTTTTAGACGAGAACAGCGTATTTTTTTAATCATAGTTGGTAGCGGTTTTCGGTGTTTATTGTAACTCGTTGTAACTAGCTCGTCTCGCTGCGGCTCGCCTCGCGTAATACAATAGTAATACAGTGGTAACTCAATTGTATTACTATCGTATTACAACTGTATTACAATTGAGTTACAACGAGTTACTACGAGTTACCCTAAGATTAAAAAATAGAAAAATTTGGTAATCCACTTAAATATAATAACATCCACGCATGCAGCAATTCACCGTTCCCCAATTTATAGAAAGAGAAACCCAAGTGATTGGCAAGATTAGCGTTAGGCAATTTTTATTGCTGATGGTCGGCGGCGGTTTTATTTTTTTGAGTTTTAAGCTGTCAGATTTGCCGTTATTCTTTGTGCAAGCTATAATTATTATAGGCCTCACGGTTCTTTTTGCTTTTGTTAGGATTAATGGCCAGCCCTTTCATTATTTTTTACTAAATTTTTTGGAGACCCTTAAACGACCAAACTCCAGGGTCTGGAACAAGGCAAAATTTGGGGCCCAGGAAAGCGCAATGGTAAAAGAATCCGAAGACAAAGACCAGACCAAAGATCAAAAAAGGCGGAGCAAGGGTCCGTTATCTGTCTCGCAACTCTCCCGACTTTCTTTAATCGTTGATACCGGGGGGGCTTATCGGGAAGAGGAATAACATTTAAACATTTTAATATTTAAACATGAAAACAAGGGAACAAAATTGTTAAATTGCTACATTGTTGATTACATTGCTAAATTGTTATACCGTCACGATTTGACCGAAAGCAATTTAACAATTTAACAATATAGCGAGTATTGTATTTAATGTATAATAGCGTTGGTAGTATCTTATGCCTAAATTAGCCAAATCAAAACCAAAACATTCCACTCAGCAGTTCCTTGATATTGCAGAAATTCGTGATGATGTGGTGATAATGAAAGACGGGAGCTTGCGAGCGGTGATATTGGTTTCCTCTATCAATTTTGCCCTAAAAAGCGAGGAAGAACAGAATGCCATTGTGGGCGCTTATGTAGGCTTTTTGAATTCAATAGATTCCCCTTTGCAAATTGTGATTCAATCGCGGAAATTAGATATTGATGCCTATCTGGAGGACTTGCAGCGAGTGGGGAAGGAGCAGAGCAATGAATTGCTCAAAATGCAAACCCAAGAATATGTCCAGTATGTTAAAGAGTTAGTAGAGATGAGTGAGATTATGACAAAACATTTTTACGCAGTGGTAAGTTATAATCCTCTGGCGGACAAGCATCAAGGGTTTTTCACTCGCCTGTTCGGAGTTTTTGCGCAAGCCAGAAAGATTAAATTAAGCCAGAAAAAGTTTGCAAAAGACCGGGAAGAATTATCCAAGAGAACAGGTTTTATTATTAATTCGCTTACTAATATGGGCCTTGGCGCGGCCCCGCTGGATTCCCAGAGTTTAATTGAGCTTTATTATAAAACATATAATCCCGAGATCAGTGAAGACCAGAAGATGGTGGACGTTGATAAGCTTAGACTAGGGGAGTAACGTAGGTTAATAGAGTTAATAAAGGCAAGCGCGAAATAATTGATAATTAATAATTGATAATTGTTGATAGTTGGCAGATTAGATGTTAATAGAGTTAATAAATAGTTAATAAAAGTTAATAACGAAGAAATTAAGAAATTAAGGGATAACGAGAACATTGTTAATAAAGTTAATAAAAAGACGGAATGTTTCACAAATTTATTAACTCTATTAACCCTATTAACAATTTATTAACCATATTTTATTAGCCACATCATTTTTAAGATGATAAATAAAAATATGAAAGATGAACATATAATAAATTATGGCTTTTAAACCAACAACAGAACAACCTATAAAAGTAGGGGAAAAACAGGAGATCACGACTACCGAAAAATTGAGAAAGGAACAGGAGGGGGTGCAAGTGGAAAAAGAAACCCTTAAAGCAGAACAGGCTTATCTTCAGGGAACAGCTGTAGTAAGGGATTTGATTGCCCCGACCTCTATGCAGATTACCCCGCATCATTTAGAGTTAAATGATAAGTTTGTGCGTACTATATTTGTAGTCACCTATCCGCGATATGTAGCGGTTGGCTGGTTTGCGCCAATCATCAATTTGAGCGCGCCTTTGGATATCTCTATGTTTTTTTATAAAATTGAGAGTTCGTATATTCTTAAAAAATTAAGAAATAAGGTCGGGCAGATCGAAGCTGATTTGGCTGCAGATTTGGATAAAGGGGCCCCAAGAGACCCGGTCAAAGAGACAGCCCTAAGGGATGTTGAAGATTTACGGGATTCTTTGACTCAAGGCACCGAATATTTTTTCCGGTTTGGACTATATGTTACTATTTATGCCAATACCAAAGAAGAGTTAAACACCCTTAGCCGACGGGTTGAAGAGGCCCTGGGCTCCAAACTAATTTTTACTAAGCGGGCTTTGTTTCAAGTAGAGCAGGGTTTTAACTCCACCTTGCCATTGGCTAACGACGAGTTGCAGATTGGTTTTAATATGAATACTTCGCCTTGCGCGGCTTCGTTTCCTTTTGTTTCCAGCGATCTTTCCAGTGATAACGGCATTTTATATGGCATAAATCGCCATAATAACAGCCTGATTCTTTTTGACCGTTTTTCCTTGCAGAACGCCAACGCAGTAGTGTTGGCCACTTCTGGCGCGGGTAAAAGTTACGCAGTTAAGTTAGAGGTTTTAAGAAGCATGATGTTGGGTACTGAAGTGATTATTATTGATCCAGAAATGGAATATAAACATTTATCAGATGCGGTTGGCGGCGCTTATATCAACATTTCTTTGAATTCCGATTCCAAATTAAATCCCTTTGATCTGCCCAGACCGACTGGCGGAAAGATTGATACAGCCAGTATCCTACGTTCAGCAGTAATCACCTTGAAGGGTTTGTTAAAAATAATGATTGGTGTGCGTGATGAAAATGGCCGTCCTGATTTTACGCCATCCGAGGATGCTTTATTAGACAGGGCCCTTTTAGAAGCATATGCCAAGGTTGACATTACGGCTCAGACCAACCTCAACCAGGAGGTTAATCCGCCTGTGATGTCGGATTTACTGGATGTTTTAGAGAGTATGTCTGGCGGTGATGATTTGGCGGCCCGGCTTAAAAAATATACTGAAGGCACATTTTCTGGCTTGCTTAATAGTCCAACGAATATTGATGCTCATAATCAGCTAGTTGTTTTTTCGGTGCGGGATTTAGAGGACGAGTTGCGGCCAATGGCAATTTATACGATTGTCAATTACATTTGGAACATTGTTCGCAGTGAGACAAAAAAGAGAATTTTAACTATTGATGAAGCTTGGTGGTTAATGCAACATGAAGATAGCGCTAAATTTATTTTCGCGTTGATAAAACGTTGTCGGAAATATTATTTGGGTGTTACCACTATTACCCAAGATATTAATGATTTTTTAAGGTCCCCTTATGGCCAGGCCATTGTTAATAATTCGGCAATGCAGTTATTGCTGAAGCAATCCGCCTCGGGCATTGATTTGATTGCTGAGACATTTAAATTGACTCAAGGTGAGCGGTATTTATTATTAGAATCTGGCGTGGGGGAAGGCATTTTCTTTGCCGGCGCTAAGCATGCGGCCATCAAAGTCGTTGCTTCTTATACGGAAGACCAGTTGATTACTTCTGATCCGCGGCAGTTGCTAGAGATTGAAATTGCGAAAAAAGAGTTTGAGGAGGAGATGGGGGCGGCAGGTGGTACATAAGCATAGTTTTGGCTTGGTAATTTTATAATTTGGATTTAAGATTAAAAGTTAATAGAGTTAATACAGTGGTTAATAAAGTTAATAAAAGAAAAGAAACGCCTTACAAGTTTTATCAATTGGATATTTGGAAAGATGGTTACAAATTAGCAATGGAGGTATATGATATAACCGACAAATATCCTTCAGAAGAAAAATATGCACTTACCAGCCAATCAAGAAAGTCAGTCAATTCCGTGATTGCTAATATTGCCGAAGCTCATGGTCGCTACCGCTATGCTGACAAAATGAGAGTCCTATATATTGCAAGGGGAGAGGTTCAAGAAACCCAAAGTCACTTAGCGGTTGCTTGGGGAAGGAAATATATTGATATTAAAACTTTTCAAAATCTAAGTCGTCGTTATGAGAAATTAAAAATAGGAATTAACAATTACATCAATTCCATACAGAGAAAACAAAAACAATAAATAATGGATTTATTAACCTTATTAACTTTATTCACCCTATTAACAACATCATGTCTAAACGAACCAAAATAATTCTAACTATCATCATCACAATCCTTCTGGTATTGTTGGTATTTATAATTTACCTGAATTACGAGAATATATTAGAGCTGTTTGAGAATCAGCCAGTTGTTTTAACCAACCAAGAGAAAGAGATGCCAGAGGAATCACCGGGTTTGCCGGAAGAAGGGGCGCCCATAATGCCACCGCCAATAGCTGTCAGCCCAGAAGAAGTCAAACGAGGTCAACTCGCTCAATTTTCCTCATCATTTGCCGAAAAGTTTGGCAGCTATTCTAGCCAAAATAATTATCAGAATTTTAAAGAATTAAAAGTATTTATGACGCCTCAAATGTGGTCTTGGGTTGAAAATAATCTTATTATTTCCGGGGAAGGTGATAAAGATATTTATTATGGCCAAACCACCAAAGCCCTTTCCACGCAAGAGAATAGTTATGATGCGGTTGGCGGCAACGCAGAGTTTTTAGTTAAATGCCAGCGGCAGGAAGCCGGGGACAATTTTGTAAACCCCCGCGTGTATTATCAAGACATTACCATTGAGCTCGAGCGATATGGCGATAATTGGCTGGTAGCTGCTGCTTACTGGCAGTGATCACCACTAGAGCATGAAAGCACTAGAGCATTAAAGCAAAATTGCTTTCATGCTTTCATGTTTTAATGTTTTAATGAATATATGGCAAATGAAGAAAAGCAAATTAGACCAGAGCAAGAGCCAGATGTAAAGCGGAAATTAGAATGGCAAAAAAGGCAAGCAGGTTCTATCCAGCCCATAGGCGACATACCTTCGAGGGAGGCAGAACAGGGAGGGGGAAAACAGGAAAGAGAAGCTCAAGAAAAGAGTTTAGACCAAGAACAGCCAGAATTAAAATCTACTGGCGAGCGGCATTTGGCCCAGATTTTAAAAAATCAGCGCGAAAAGGCTTTGCATTCGCAGAAAGCTAAGCAGGCGCAGCAAAAATTGGAAAGCATTGAAGGTGTAGAGAAAACATATAAAGGGATTAAGAATATTATTCGCGTAATAAAAATGGTTACCGGCGGGCTTGGTTCAATTGGTGAGATTTTTGCCTCTGCTCCCTCGTTTATTTTGATCGCACATCTGGAATGGCTGTATTCGTTCTTTAATAAAAAATATAAAATTGCCTGGTGGGAAAAAGCTTTTGTTCTGATTGCTGATTGCATTATTGGTTTGATTTTCTTGTTTGTTGTTTTACTGGTGGCAATCCTGGCTTATGTTTTTGCAAATCCCATAGAGACAGTTAAAGAAATAGGGCTTGGGGGCCTTAAGGAAATAATAGGAGGGGAGTGATGCAGAAAATATTGTTACATTGTTACATTGTTACATTGTTAAATTGCTTTCGGTCAAATCGTGACGGTATAACAATTTAGCAATTTAGCAATTTAGCAATGTAATCAACAATGTAAAAATTTAACAATTTTGTTCCCTTGCTTTAATGTTTTTATGCTTTCATGTTTTTATGTTCAAAGACAAACTTTCTAAAATTTCAGAGCTCCTTAAAAATAAAAAAGTCGGGGTTTTTTGTGATGACTCTAATCTTTATCATGCTTATCAAAAATATGGCTGACGCATTGATTTTGGGAAGTTTAGAAAGTTATTAGAAGATAGCTGTGATTTAAAATTTATTCATTATCACCTTGCAATTCCTGATAAAAGCGATAATGTATTTTTAGGAACAAAAAGATTCTTGGCTAAAATAGGGCGGTTCGTCACCTTGAAGAAGAAGCCAATAAAATATACGCCAATTGCCGGCAAGGTGATGAAAAAAGCCGATGTTGATGTTGAGATTACTATAGATGTTGTTAGGAATGTTGACGATTTAGATGTAGTTATAGTGGTTAGTGGAGATAGTGATTTTGTTGAGCTCAAAAATTATGTTGTTTATGATAAAAAGAAAGGCATTTTATTTATTGGCTATGAAGAAAATATGGCTTGGGAATTACGGCAGTGCTGGCACCTTTATTTAAATAGGATTAAAAATGAGGTGATTTTGAGACAAAAAAACAAGCCCCGGGTTTTATCCCGGGGTAGCGTTGCTGTTCCTTGGTCAAAAGGCCAAGGAAAGTGATATCAATATCACTATTACAAGTATAGCAGGTTTATAAAAAAAGTCAAGCTTTAGATGTGGATAACTGACGAACATTAAAATACGAGAACACCAGAACATTAAAACACGAGAACATGAAGTCATTAAAGCAATTTGTTTTAATATTTTAATGTTTTAATGATTTCTTGCTTTAATGTTTTAATGCTTTTATGCTTTTATGTTCAAAGACAAACTTTCCAAAACCTTTTTACTAATTATTATTTTACTGGTTGTTGTCCAAGCAGGGATTTTGTTGTTGGTTAATACTGTTTATGCGGCAGATGAGAATGCGGGGTTGTGGTGGACAAAAGAGGAGTGTGCCAAAAAATGCGGAGAACTTTTAGCTAAAGAGGGCAAATCACCCGTTGATAATCATAATTTTTTCTCAGAGGGTGGTTGTATTGATAAAGATATTGGAGATACAAATCAAGGCGTAATTTGTCTTGTGCCCCCCCCAGAAGTTAAATTAAGCGTTCCTCTAAATAGCCTTGAAACCCAAACAGTTCGAGGTATTGGCGATTATATTGCAAAGCTTATTGAATGGTCTATTATCACACTTTCTATTTTAGCCGTGGTAATGATTATGGTGGCTGGGTTTCAATGGATTGCCGCGGCTGGCAATTCCGCTACTATTGGTAAAGCAAAGTCTCGGATAATGAATGCGATTATTGGCTTGGTTTTGGCTTTGGGGAGTTTTGTTTTGTTAAATACTATTAATCCTAAATTGGTTGAGTTTGAGGGGGTGAAGGTTAAGATGATACCGACGATACATCAGAGTGCGATGTGGTGTAAGGACTTGAGTTTGACGGAGAGCTTAACCTTAAAATGTAAAACCGAGGGAGCTTGTGATCTTCCCCAAATTACTATTAAGAAGGATGACAATAAACACGATGATATAGGGTCATGTGGGAAAGAATATGTGTCTACATATGCAATAGAAGAAACTAGAAATATAACCTGTTTAGGTAACGATTGCCAACCAACTGGCGAAAAATGCCTTGCCAAGCAGGAAGATGAGGATTATGCTTGTGTGCAGGTCACCATTTATGGGGATTTGAAAGGAAATAAGAAAGTACGGGAAATTTGGGCTTATGCAGAATGCGAAGAAGAAATAAAAGTACTGGGTGTAGAGGGGATGGTTTTAGGAAATGGGTCATCCTATGCTTTCGGACTTAATGTGATTGATTTGGAAGAGTATTGTTGTAAAGCACGGGGGTTAGAACATTGCGGAGGCGACTCCATGGCAAAGGGTTTTTTCTTGGGTGTATTGATGGAGGATAACTGGGATACTGATGATTGGATTGCTATTGATGCGGATGGGAATGCTTTTCTGAATGAGAAGGGTGAGAATGTAATACCAGCCTATGTTTCAGAACACTGGCGTGATGAGTGGATTGGTTTATTTCTTTTAGAAGGACAGATAGATGTTGGCGTGAAAGTAGATATTGATACTACGGATATTAAAAATAGATAAATTTTTTAGCCGACATGCGGTTACGCAACGGCAGCGCAAAATAAAACGACTTACGGCATACACACAACGGCTCCACGTAGAACATGGAGCCAGCAAGCAGCAAGTTAATATAGATAGTTTTTAATGGTGCAAATAGTCTTCCAAGTAAACTCTAGTTAATGGTGCAAATGGTGTAAATGCACCATTAGAGCTTTTCCGCCCCCCGCTGGCTCTTGGTTCTACCCCGCTGGCTCTTGCCCCCGCTGGCTCTTGGTTCTACCCCCGCTGACATCCCCGCTGGCTCTTGGTTCCACCAAGAGCCGATATGTGGAGAAGGACAGGAATTAGTGTTTTAAAGAATTTCATTTTAAAACAAAGTTTAAAAAACATGATTTCAAAATATATCAAAGGAAAAGTTTATGTTTTTATAGATGTTGAGAATGTTTTTTATTCACAGGATACATTGGGCTGGAAAATTTCTTATGAAAAACTGATTAAATATTTTAAATCAGAGTGTGGGGATAATACAAAATGTTTTGCTTATACTGGAGTTGACAAAAATAATTCCGGACAGAAAAAATTTCTTGATATGCTTGATATTAATGGATACATTTTGAGAACAAAAGAGATAAAAAAGATTAACACAGGGCATGAAAGATATAAATGGAAAAGTAATTTAGATGTAGAGATTGCTTTAGAAATAGTGGAGTTAAGGGAGAGTTACGATACTGCCATTTTAATGAGCGGTGATAGTGATTTTGCCGCGCCCATAGATAAAATAAAAAAAGATAGAAAAAGAATTATTGTGATGTCCACTAGAGGTAGGGTAGCAAGAGAACTCATAGAAAGAGCTAAATTTGTTGATTTAAGGAAATTAAAAACAATAATTAGCCAGTAGTTAGAGAAACTCATCATAAATAAAAAAATCTGGAGCTATCCCCTTGCGGGGATACTCCAGAGTGTTATCACATTAAACAGTATAGCATACCCATATTTTTTGTCAACCCCCACTATGTGGATAACCTCCCGCTGGCTCTTGGTTCCACCAAGAGCCGACATGCGGTTACGCAACGACTGTGCAAAACGGAACGACTAACGGCATACGCATAACGGCTCCAAGTAGAACTTGGAGCCAGCAGCCCAGCAACCAAACACCCACACTAACAATCAATGACCATAAAAAATATGCCATCACCCAGAATTCATATTAACGATAAACGGTTAGTACATTTTATGACAATAACTGTAATTGAATGGATAGACATTTTTACTTCGGATAAATATTTCAAAGTACTATCCAACAGTTTAAATTATTGTGTAAAAAATAAAGGATTGATTGTGTATGCATTTGTTTTTATGACCAACCATACACACCTTATTGTTGCGGCTCAAGATGATTTAACTGTGTCGATTAGAGATTTTAAACATTACACAACAACAGAAGTTAAGAAATTACTTAAGTTAGATAATCGTCATTATATTTTAAGATTGCTGGAGCATTCGTATTCAAGGAAAAAAGGAAGTGAATTTCAAATTTGGCAGCGGGAAAATTATCCGGAAACAATAACAACTGATAAGTTTTTAGTTGAAAAAGTTGATTATCTTCATAATAATCCGGTTGTGAAGGGCTATGTATTAAAACCAGAATGGTGGCACTATTCTTCAGCAGGTTTTTATGTGGGACAGAGGGCATGCCCGGTTAATCTGACCTATGTGTTTGATTAATTTGTACTATTAATACATAATGGTGTATTTTATAAACCATATTTATAAAAATACTAAACCAACATGTTCAAGCCCAAATATACAATTACCCATCCTATTCTTAATAATTTTTTGGACATCGCCGAGGTGCGGTCATTGGTTTTACATACTTTGATATTACCTCGCGAGGAAGCCAGGTTAAGGCGAGAGGCCTTGGTGCGGATGATTCATTCTTCAACGAGCATTGAAGGAAATATTTTAAATCGTTATGAAGTGGAAAAAGTGTTGGCCGGTAAAAAAGTGGATGCGCCCAAGCGAGATGTTTTTGAAGTCAAAAATTATCGCGATGCTTTGCATTATGTTTTCCAATTCATCCAAAAGAAAAAGCCAATTACAATCCAGACAATTCTAGAAATTCATCGATTAGTTACCAAAAATACCCTTACTCAAGATAAATGTGGAAAATTCAGAAAAGACAAAGTTTATGTGGTGAGCCGTCGAGGCAGTAAAATTATTAAAGTATCATATACTGGCCCTGACGCTAAACAGGTTCCAAAATTAATTAAAGATTTAGTGGTTTGGCTTAAGAAAACTAAACAAGATAATATTTGCCCGATAATTGTCGCTGGATTAGCCCATTCAGAAATCGCGGCTATTCATCCTTTTGCTGATGGCAATGGCCGGACAGCGAGAATTTTAGCTACTTTGATTCTTTATCAGCGAGGTTATGACTTTCGGAAACTATTTGCTTTAGAAGATTATTATAATCAAGATAGGCCGGCCTATTATAAAGCCATTCATCTGGGTAAAAATTATCAGGAACGTCTACAAGCTGATTCAACCAACTGGCTGGAATATTTTATCAGTGGTTTTAATTTTGAGATGCGGAAAATAAAAGATAAAATAATTCCCTTGAGTTTGGATGTAAAAATGCGCAAAAAACTTGGCGGTCCGGTTTATTTGGATAAGAAGCAAATCAAGATTGTTGACTTTATGATGACAATGGGTCGAATTGACAGTAATGATGTGGTGGATATTTTTAATATTGATAAAAGAACGGCTCAACGTTATATCAACGAAATTCTCAAGACAAAATTAATAAGAAAAGAAGGTCAGGGACCAGCCAGTTTTTACACATTAAATATTTGATGTCGCGATTTTTGTCGCGATTTTGTCGCTTTTGCAAAATTAACTTCTGATGCTTAATGAGCCGCATTTGAGCCAGTAATTATTTGTTTTAAATATTTGATTGCGGGATTTTCTGCGGGATAATTGCGGGATTGTAGATGTCCGTTATTTGTCCGTATAGCGAACCAACTGTTCAAAAATAAAACAACAAAAATTATGTCCACGAAAATTATTATTCCCAGTGAAAGAGTAACCAATAAAATTATTTTTATTCGCGGCAGAAAAGTGATGCTTGATCAGGACTTAGCCGAGCTTTATGGCGTTGAGACAAAAGAACTTAAAAGGGCCGCAAGAAGAAACACCTCCCGTTTCCCGGTTGATTTTATGTTTGAGTTAACACTGGAGGAGTATCAATTTTTAAGGAGCCAATTTGGCACCTTAAAAAGAGGCGAGCATGCAAAATATTTACCGTATGCATTTACCGAACAAGGAGTGGCTATGCTTTCCAGCGTTTTGAACAGCGAGAGAGCAATTCAGGTTAACATTCAAATTATTAGGATTTTCATAAAACTAAGAGAGATGCTCTCAACTCACAAAGAATTACGGGAGAAGATTGAGAAAATGGAGAAGAAATATGATAAACAATTCAGAGTAGTATTTGAGGCGATAAAGCGATTGTTGGATAAGAAGTCAGAGCCAACAAAAGAAATAGGATTTAAAGAAAAAAAATAGATAATATTTTTATGACTTTCAACTACAAAAAATTTTTCATCCTGCTTGGCTTCATACTGATAGTTCTTGCTCTGGGCTATGGGATTTATTATGCGTTTTTTAGAAAGCCAGTACCTGGACCATTGGTCAATGTGAATGAAGAGTACCCAGGAATGCTGCCGAATATCGGGCCATATGTTAATCAGCCGCCGTATGTAGAAGTTAATGAAGGATTGCCGCCGGTTACAGAAGTGCCAATTAAAGAAGAAGAGCCGTCAGAAATTGCTCAAGGAGGATTGACCGAGGTTAAAGAGGTGACAGCTGTGCGGGCCGAAGGAGCAATGGCGCAGGCTGATGGAACAATAGCTTATTATAATCGCGATGAAAGCAAATTTTATCGAATTGGTCCGGATGGCGAGCCAATGCCTTTGACTGACAAATTGTTCCATCAAGTGAGCAAAGTTAATTGGGCGCCCAATGCCAGCCGGGCGGTTTTAGAATATCCCGATGGTTCCAAAATAATGTATGATTTTGACAATGAAAAACAATATACTCTGCCGAAACAATGGGAAGATTTTTCTTTTGCTCCTTCTTCTGACGAGATTGTTTTTAAACATCTGGCCCAGGATAAAGAGAATCGCTGGTTAGCCGTGGCTAAAGCTGATGGCAGCGGGGCGGAAGCTATTGAACCTTTGGGCGAAAACGGCGATAAAGTTCAGGTTACCTGGTCGCCAACCGGACAAGTAGTAGCAACCTTTTGGGAATCAATGGATGCGGAGCGCCAGGAAATATTTTTAATCGGCCTGCACGGCGAGAATTTTAAATCAATGATTACGCACGGCCGGGGTTTTGAATCTCAATGGACTCCGCAGGGAGATAAATTAGTCTACAGCGTTTATAATTCCGAAGCCGGGTTCAGGCCAACCTTGTGGGTAGCAGATGCTCAAGGGGACAGCATTGGCATGAACAGGAAATATTTAGGGGTGGATACTTGGATTGATAAGTGCACCATTGGTCGTGATAATCAGACTGCTTATTGCGCCGTGCCGAGCTATTTGCCTGAAGGCGCCGGGCTTTATCCTGATTTAGCCAATGACATTCCTGATTATTTCTATAAAGTTAATTTAAAAACCGGCACTAAAAGTTTATTAGCCCAACCTAATGGCGACTACACCGCCGAGTCAGTCTTTTTATCGCCGGATGAGGGATATTTATATTTTACGGATATTAATACCGGGGCGTTGAGTAAGATTAGGTTGAAATAGAAGTAGAAGTTAATAGAGTTAATACAATGGTTAATAAAGTTAATAATAAACAATGAGTTTATTAACCTTATTAACTTTATTAACAATTTATTAACCCGTCATAAAGCTAAACCGTCTGGACTCCCAGACCTTTTTTTGTTAAACTTGATTAATATGGCTATCAAATCAAACACAATCTATGAGTGCTCCAAATGCGGGGCTCAATATCCCAAATGGCAGGGGCGATGCAGTGAGTGCGGCGCTTGGAGCACAATCGGAGAGTCGGTGGCTGCGGTGATCAGCGAACAAGCCGTTTTGGCTAAGCCGGCTCAAGTAGTAGATTTCTCACAGGTGGAGGCCAAAGACGTTGAACGGATTACTACGGGCATTAATGAATTTGACCGAGTGCTTGGCGGAGGCATTGTGCCGGGCAGTTTAGTTTTGCTTGGGGGTGAGCCGGGCATTGGCAAATCAACCCTTGTTTTACAAGTTATTTCTCGTTTGCTTGAAGGTGAGATTTCTGCCTTGCCGGCAGGCGGGCGTGAATCTCGCCTTCAGAATGTGGTGTATGTTTCTGGCGAAGAATCAGCCGAACAAATAAAATTGCGGTTTGATCGTCTTGGGCTCAAAGCGAAAAATCTAAAATTTTTAAATGAAACAGAGATTGAGATTGTTTGCGCTACGATTAGAAAAGAAAAGCCTCAAGTAGCCATTATTGATTCCATTCAAACAATGTATTCCGGTGAACTGCCTTCAGAGTCCGGCAGCGTTAATCAAATTCGTGCTTGCACGGCTAAATTAATGAAAGTAGCCAAGGAAAATAAAATTTCAATTTTTGTCATTGGCCACGTTACTAAAGAGGGAGTGGTGGCCGGACCTAAAACTTTAGAGCATCTGGTGGACACGGTATTATATTTAGAAGGCGACCGGTATCATGATTTGCGGATTTTGCGCACTGTAAAAAATCGTTTTGGCCCCACTAACGAAATCGGGGTTTTTGAGATGACTTCTCAAGGCTTAGCAGAAGTGAAAAACCCTAGTCAAATATTCATAGACAAAGCTAAGCCCGCGCGTCCGGGCGTAGCAACCACTTGTGTGATTGAGGGGAGCCGCCCCTTTTTAATAGAAGTTCAAGCATTAGTAAGCAAGACCGCCTTTGGCTATCCCCAGAGAAAAGCCTCGGGTTTTGGCCTGAATCGTTTGCAACTGTTTTTAGCGGTTTTAGAAAAGAGATATGGTTATCGGTTTGGGGATCAAGATGTTTTTATTAATGTTTCCGGAGGCTTAAAAATAAAAGAGCCAGCTTGCGATCTGGCGGTTTGTATCGCTTTAATTTCTGCCCTGAAAAATACAACCATAAAATCAGGCACAGTTATTTTTGGAGAGGTCAGCCTTTCGGGCGAAGTGCGTAAAGCTAGCCAGCAAGAAAGGCGCGTGAGCGAGGCCAAGGGTCTGGGGTATGATAATGTAGTGAGTGATGTTGATGATATCAGCAAGGCGGCTGTTGCCGCCTTAAGTTAGAGGCTATTCCAAGTGCACTGATTGTTCAAAATTTTCAACTTTTTCTTTAAGCCCCGGATATTGCAAAAGCTCCGGGTTTTTTTTAATAATTTTTTCTGCTTGTTCGCGGGCTTGTTTGATAATATCGTAATCAGTTAACTTAGCAATTTTTAAACTGGAAAGGAATCCCGATTGATTGGTGCCGTAGATTTCTCCGGGTCCGCGGATTTCCAAATCTTTTTCCGCCAGCTCAAAACCATTTTTGGCCTGAATAAGCGCATCTAACCGTTTTTTTGTTTTTAAGGAAGCGGATTCTGTAAATAAAAAACAATATGATTGATGATCGCTTCTGCCAACCCGGCCGCGAAATTGGTGGAGCTGGGCCAGGCCAAAACGGTCAGCGCCTTCAATCATCATTACTGTGGCATTAGGCACATCAATCCCCACCTCAATTACGGAAGTGGCTACCAGAATGTCAAGTTTTCCTTTCCAAAAATCTTGACGAATTTGCTCTTTTTCTTTGGTTTTAAGTTTACCGTGCAAAAGTCCGACGCGCAGGTGAGGAAAAATTTGCTTATCTATTTTTTCATGCTCGGCTGTTGCCGCTTTAACTCCAAGCTTATCAGATTCCTCAATCAGCGGACATATCACAAACACTTGCCGGCTGGCTTTGATTTGTTCCTGGATAAAATCATAAGCCTTTTGCCTATTAGTTGGGTCCACAATTTTAGTGGTAATGGGCTTGCGGCCAGTTGGCATTTGGTCAATCACTGAAAGGTCAAGGTCGCCGTAAAGCGTCAGGGCGAGAGAGCGGGGGATGGGCGTGGCGGTCATTGAGAGGAAGTGGGGGGTTATTGAAGTCTGATGGGATTGATTTTGTTGGGGTGGGATTTTATTACCTGAAGATTTTAATTCATTGTTCGATTGTTCTATTGTTCGATTGTTAAGGTCTGATTGTTGTTTTAACTTCTTGCGTTGCTCTACGCCAAAGCGGTGTTGTTCATCAACGATAACTAGATCCAGTTTTTCAAATTTTACATCCTCTTGGATTAAGGCATGAGTGCCGATTATGAAATCTGACTTCAATAAGCCATCTTTCTTTTTTACGCTCTTTTCCGTTCTTGTGTAAATATCAACTTTAATTCGTTTATCATTCTTTCTTGCCTTATCCATTCTTCCGACTTCATTTTGTCCCACTTCATTATTTTTGGAATTTGGAATTTGGAATTTATTTGTATCTTGTATCTTGTTAATTATTGTTTCTTGTTTTAGAATTTTTTTAATGTTCTCATAATGCTGTTTAGCTAAAATCTCTGTGGGCGCCATAAGGATTGTCTGAAACCCGCTCCAGATTACATTAAGCGCGGCAATCACGGCTACCATGGTTTTACCGCTGCCAACTTCGCCTTCCAGCAAGCGATTCATTGGAGTATTTTTTTCTAAATCCTTAATAATTTCCCAGGCGGCTTTTCGTTGGGCATCTGTAAGTTTGAATGGCAAAGAATCAACAAATTTTTTAGTTTTTTCTTTGTGAAACTGGATGGCAGATGCTTTTAATTTTTGGAGCTCTTGTCTGGTGCGCTCGCTTTGAAGTTGGATTAAAAAGAGTTCGTCAAATTTGAGCCGGGTCTGAGCTTTTTTAAGCATGGCTTGAGAGGCCGGGAAGTGGATTTGTGAAAGAGCCTGGGATAGGTCTATAAGTTGTAATTCTTTTTTTGTTTCAGCTGGCAGAAAATCAGCCACCTGCTTAGTGAGCGGCAATGCGGTTTTTGTTAAAAAGCGAATTTGCTTTTGGGTGAGATGTTCCGTAACCGAATAAATCGGCACCAGTCTTGCTGTGTGTGTTGTTTCTTTTTTCCAGGCTTCAATTTTTTCATACGAAGGATTTATGAACTGAATGCCCCAGTTATCATAATCAACTTTGCCGGCAATATAGACTTGGTCGCCGGGTTTTAGAACTTTAGTGAGGTAAGCTTGGTTAAACCAAATAACTTTGATTTGTTCGGATTCGTCAGCCACAATTGCTTCGGTAATAATTTTTCTTTTGACAGGGCTGCGTTTATTTTGGATGATTTCAATCCTGCCTTTGATGGTGGCGGTTTGCTCGGGCTGAAGCTCGGCAATGGGTAAAATTTTACTAAAATCATCATAGCGAAAAGGGTAGTAAAATAATAAATCCCGGGCAGTTTCAAGGCCGAGTTTTTTGAGACGAGAGGCAGTTGTTTTGCCCACGCGAGTGAGCTCGCTGACTGGGGTGGTTAGAGATAGCATAATTTTAGTTGTTGTTGTGAGCAAGGCCGCAACTTTGTCATTGCAAGGCGGGCAAAGGAGCGACCAAAGCAATCCCATCTTCAACGTTGTCAATGACATTGATTGTTATGTCGTCCGCAATGACAGGAATGATTATAGTTTAGCAGAAATTTTGTAATAAAAAAAGAGCGAAGGGACCAAGCCCAACGCTCTAGTTTTTAAAAGATCGAGATTTTCTTCATGAGATGTGGACTGTGGTCAGCTGGCCATCTTTTTTTTGAACAATGACATCGCCGGTGAAAATGTACCCCGCTTTTTCGGGATAGAATTTTCGTTTACCCTCCAGGCCGCTAAGATAGATAAAGAAACCCTCTTCATCTTGGCGTAACGGGACCGCCTCTCCCTTATGTTCCTCATATTCATATAATTCAATTTCTTCATCCACTTGTTCTACAGCGCAAACCCCTCTAAAGAAACCCTGCTGAGACAACTCTCTAACAATTTCCGATTCAGCAGGACCTCTCATATTGCCTAAATACGCCATGGTAATGCCCTCCTTTTGTTTTGGGGTTGATGCGGTGGTGAGACATCTTTCTCCTAAGTGTTATTCTAATACTATATTATTTTGAAAATAACACAAGTGGATAATTTTTTATGCTTGATGCCAACATTTTTAATGCCAAATAATAACTGGCGTGCCTGGCAGGATTTGAACCTGCGACCCCCAGCTCCGCAAGCTGATGCTCTATCCCCTGAGCTACAGGCACATAAGTTAAGATACAAGGATGCAAGACACAAGTTACAAAAAAATTTCAAGAAACAAATCTCAAATTTCAAGCAGCCCAGTTTATATCTTGAAATTTGTAATTTGGAATTTTTTTGTATCCTTGTTTTTTGTATCTTGGATCCTTGTTTATAATTTCAACCGTCGACTCAAAACATCAGCGAACGGTTCCTCTTCTTTAGTTAAATCTTCATCAAGAAAGTCCAAAAGAACCTTTCGCACATCAAGGGGGTTTTGTTTTTCTAGGGGAATTCGTAAGTCCGGTTTAACAGAAGACTTAAATGAGATATAAAGATTTTTTACTTCTGGCGGTTCGTAAATAAGCCAGAAATTTTTGAGCGATTTGTAATTATAAAATTTTTCACCAATTTGCAGGCCGTCTTCAGTGACTTCAAGGCGAATATCTAGCGGCTGGCGTCGGGAGTGCAGATACATAATTACAGCGCTCATAATAATAATGATAGCGAAAAGAAGATTGAGCGTGAAAAAACAGTAAACCAAGAGGCCGGCCATCACCAAGCCAATCCAAAAATACCAACTCTTGCTTCGTTCATATTGAGTGAATTCTGGAAAATTCCAAGAGAGCAAGATTTTGCCGTGAGGAGACTTTTTTGTTTGTTCTTGATTTGGCATAGGAGGGGTGTATAAGTTATTGGTTATAGGTTATTTAGTTATGGCTTATGGTTACAGTATAGCTTAAAATCAGCATAAAGGCAAATCCGTGATTGACAAGGGACGGTTTTAGGGTTATTATGTATAAAGTGGAGAGGTGCCTGAGTGGTTGAAAGGGGCACCCTGCTAAGGTGTTAGCCGCGCAAGTGGCTCGTGGGTTCGAATCCCACCCTCTCCGCCACACGAAGCTCTGCATTAGCAGAGCGAAGTGTGGCGATTTTAAGATAATGGAGAGGTGGCAGAGTGGTCGAATGCGACAGTCTTGAAAACTGTTGGGCCTTCACGGGTCTCGTGGGTTCGAATCCCACCCTCTCCGCCATGCCGAAGCCCGAAGGGCATAGGGTGGCGAAAAGGGACGCTCAGCGTCTTGCCAACTCAAAACAAACGTGGCGACCCGGTAACAAAACGCTCCAACAAAATTGGCGCGTTTTTTTGTCTCAATTTACTCTTGGCACGAAAAATACAAGCAGGAAAAATTCCCTGCCTGCCGGTAAAGCTGACACAGCTAAGCAAAAGTTCAGCCTATCTCTGTGTAGGCAGGCTTTCCCTCAACCCTCATTTTTACCCGTCCGTAGTTTTAACGAAGGATGGCCTTTTTGCTTTTTTGTTTCAACGCTCGCAGGGCGGGCGCGGCGGCTTTAGAGAAAGAGAAAAAAAAGAGTCGCCCTTGCCTGCCCGCTCATAGCGTCGCGAAGGCGGGACCCAGCCAATCCATTCGCGGGCAACGCTAAGAACCCCCTTTATTTTTGTTGCCAGAAATTAAAATATTTGGTATCATAGCAATAGATTACCGAAGATACATCGCTATTACTTTAATTATAGTAATATATTACAATGAAGTCAAACAATAAATCCATAATAGCGGAAAATATAAAGAAATACCGTAACAAGTTAGGTGTTTCCCAAGATCGGCTCTCAAAATTAGCCGATGTGACCTATAACACGATTATTAAAATTGAGTCTGGCGCAAATAAAAATCCGACAATAGAAACTTTGTCTAAAATTG
The DNA here is from genome assembly GCA_018896645.1 of Patescibacteria group bacterium. Lineage (NCBI taxonomy): Bacteria > Patescibacteria group bacterium. The sequence continues at coordinate 23,985 of JAHIMF010000040.1, forward strand.
CCAAAGCTCTTAGTGTTGGCGTTGATGATTTAATAAAGTAAAATTATGAACAATAACGGCATACATCGTAAAAAGGATTCGGCGCGGATTGTCTGGGACTCAAAGCCCCACCGCGCGCCGAACCCCAAAGACATTGAATTTCAAACCGCGGAGGTGGTGCTTCCTAATCCCGAGACTGCCGGGCAGTTGCCGATGTCTTTCCGCGATAATCTTCTCGGCGAAGAAGAACTGGACAAGCAGAAAATGAACCGCCTTATTTGGGGCGACAATCTGCTGGCGATGCAAGCGCTTTTGAATCAGGGCTATGAGGGCAAAATAAATCTTATCTACATTGACCCGCCGTTTGATTCTAAAGCGGACTATTCGCATAAAATAAAACTCCCCGCCTCCGCAAATGCTACGGCGGGCAAGGGCGATTTCGAATTTACAAAAGAGCCGAGCGTAATTGAACGGCTCGCCTACAAGGACACTTGGGCCGGCGGCACGGACAGCTATTTGGATATGCTCTACCCGCGCCTGCAACTGATGAAGCGCCTTCTCGCGCCGGACGGTTCAATTTATGTGCATCTTGATTGGCATATCGGGCATTATGTAAAAGTGATGATGGATGAGATTTTTGGGAAAGATAATTTTATAAATGAGGTTGTTTGGAAAAAATATTCTGGGGTAAAGAATCAGGCTAGTCAAAAATTTACCACCCAAACTGACAGTATATTTCTGTATTCAAAAACGGATAAACACATTTTCAATCAACTATACCGAGAAATGACTGAAGGGTATATTAAAGGCGAGTATAAATATACCGACGAAACAGGCAGGAAATATGCACTTTTGCGAGGCCGAGGATACCAACAGTCAGGGCAAAATAAACGAAAATATTTAGATGAAGCAAAAGGTGCGCCCATAACAAGTTTGTGGGACGATGATGATTTGCAATTAAATACATCCAGCGCGGAACGTACCGATTATGATACTCAAAAGCCAATTTCTTTACTCGAAAGAATAATAAAAACATCAACCGATGAGAATAATCTTGTCGCAGATTTTTTCATTGGTTCCGGCACCACTCTTGCTGTTGCCGAAAAACTCAACCGCCGATGGATTGGATGCGAACTTGGCAAAGTTGGTATACAGGTTGCGCGCGGGCGGCTTGTTGAGCAAAAATCAAAACCATTTCTGATTGAAAATATCGGCAACTATCAGCGCGAGATGATTTATCTTGGCGGGGCGCGGATTTACGAAATGCAGAAAATCATTTTGAAACTATACGGCGCAGAGCCAATGGCAAACCGCAAGGATTTGGGCGTAAGAAAAACCGAAGATGGAACATTGGAACTGGTTTATTGCGGCTATCCGGACAGAGCAGTCGCGGCGCATAAGATTGAGGATTTGGCGATGGAAGCGCAGACACTTGACGGCGCGGGATATAAACGGCTCGTAGTGTTGGCGTGGGATTATGAATATAATTTTGACGAATTACTCTCGGCGCGCGTTAAAGCTGCAGGCAAGGATATAAAAACGGAAATTGTCAGTCGCCAAATCCCGCCAGACATTTATGAGTATTTGAAACAGGCAAAATCCGAACAAGACATTGAACGGCTCTCGGACAAAGTGAAGTTTTTGGAAAAGCCGTATTTGAAATTAAAAAAGCCGGAGGTGAAAGGCAATTCGGTCGCCATTGGCATTGAAAAGTATGTGCTATACGATTTTCCGCTCGGAAACGGGAAGAAAGCAGATGAAGATCGCGAGGAATTGATGCGCCTTGTTAAAGATAATTTTGCTATATTGATTGACTATTGGGCCGTGGATTGGGATTACGACGGACTCACTTTCAAAAGCCAATGGCAAGATTTGCGCGGTTTGGGACGAAAGACAAAAGTGGTGACGACGAAAAAAGAGCATACCTATCCCTCGACTGCGCTCGGGACAGGCGAAAAAGCGGGAAAACATACTATTGCTGTGCGCGTAGTGGATATTTTCGGCAACGACGCAACAGCAACGATTGATATTAAGACATAATTATATGGCAAAGAAAATCAAAAATAATCCGCTCAACGAATTGCCGCTTGCCGCCGCGCTTGAGGGTGAAGTCCGCGCTTGGGCGGATCAGGGCTGGCAGGGCGTAACGCAAACTACCTACGAACTTTTGGCGTATTGGTTTAATCGCGGGGAAGAAACTGATGAAAAATTTCACGATTGCCAGCGCCGAGCAGTAGAGACGATTATTTACTGCCACGAGGTTTTGGGTATTGAGACGCTGAAGCAGGCATTTGAAAAATTTGCTCCCGAAGCGCTGGCGGCAAGCGCGGCTCTTTCGGAAGAAGTAGAGAGTCTGCCATTTGCGAAATACTGCCTCAAGATGGCAACTGGAACCGGCAAGACCTGGGTTTTGGCCGCGCTTTTGGTGTGGCAATATTTCAATGCATTGAATAACGAACGGCCGGGCAAACTTGCCCGCCGTAGCCTCGGCGCAGGCGGGTACTCCGCGCATTTTTTGCTTGTCGCGCCTGGACATGAAGTATTGAACCGATTGCTGGATATGTTTTTGGGTAAGCACGACCCGAAAACCGGCAACCGCGATAAATCAAAATCGGATTTTGAACGGCCGCTTTTTATGCCCGAAGGCGAGCGTTTTCGCAATCGTTTCCACTTGCAGATTTTGGAACCAGCGGATATTCGGCCAAATTTTACACCGCCGGACGAGCCGTTTGCGTATATTACAAATTGGCAGCAGTTTCGTTTGAACGAATCCAGCAATTTATGGGACCAACTAACTGGCGCTGATGTGGAGGAACAACCGCGCGGCGAGATTATTGCCGATTTCCTCTCCGAGTATTCGGATTTGATAATTTTTAATGACGAAGCGCACCATGTCCACGGGGCTAAAACCGCCAAGGGCGAGGAATTAGTGTGGCGAAAATTTCTAACCGTTTTGTATAGCCGAATGGCGGAAAAACGCGGCGGCGAGAAAGGCGCATTTTTACAAATTGATTTTTCCGCCACCCCTTTTTACGGAAGCGCGGAGAAAAAAGAGTATTTCCCCCATATTGTTTATGATTTTAATTTGGTGGAAGCAATGAAGGCAATGCTCGTCAAGCAGATATTTTTGGAAGAACGGCAGTCGCTTGCTGGCGCTGGATTGAAAGCGCTTAAACCAACGGCCGAAAGAGAGCAACCGGACGATGACCACACGCGCGGGAAAATTGTTGGTTTATCCGAAGAACAAAAACTACTTTTGGATATCGGCAGAAAGAAATTAGAGCAAATCGCTGTTGAGTTTCGCAGAAAAGAATTGGATAAAAAACCTGTGCTTTTCGTGTTGGCAGAAAATACCGAAGTTGCGGATTTGGTGGCAGAGCATTTGGCGAATTTAACCGACGAGCGCGGCAGAAACTATCGTAATCAGATTCTCGTGATACATTCCAAAGTGAAAAAGGGCGGCGGGACAGAACTAACCGATAAAGAATGGGAGGAATATCGGCTGCCGCTTGAGACATTAGATGAACCGGAAGAAATAAATCCCGTTAGAGTGGTGGTAAGCGTTTTGATGTTGCGCGAGGGTTTTGATACTCAAAATGTCGCGGTTATTGTTGTTTTAAGAAGCGAAAATATGGTTAATTTGCTTTTGGAGCAAATCGTTGGTCGCGGTGTTCGGCTGATGTTTCCAAAATATAAATATCCAGAACTTGCGGATTTGAAGCGAGAAGCGCGGGAGGATGTGATAAATAAGCGTGTGCCCAAAAACTCTTTTGATTTTCTGTTTGTTGTTGAACACCCAGAATTCAGAAAGTTTTACGAAGAACTACAGAAACAAGGATACGCGATCGGTATCGGCGATTCTTCGGGCACGGGAACAACCGGGGATTTGGTTTTGTCGGAAGCTACGCCGGAGAGAATTAAAAAATATGACCTCTCTTGGCCGATACAAGTGTATGAGCAATCGCCCAAATTTGATTTTTCCGCTATAGATATTTCAAAACTGCCAAAATATTCAATCCCGTTTGAAACACTTAAAAAACAACTTTCCCAAATCGCCGTTACTGAAACGAACGCCGAGACCGGAGGAAAAATCAAAACATGGAAACTAGATAACAAGTATTTCGATTATGCCCATTTCTTACGCCAAGCAACGATGGCGGTAGCTTCCGAGCGTGGCGCGCATATTCTCACGAGCAAAATGGCGGATATTACCGGAATTATTGATGAGTATGTGAGTAAATACATATTCGGTGGCGAAATCGATTTTCAAAAATCAGAAAATTATACGGTTCTCAATTATGCGCCACTTTTTGATTTCGTCGTTGGGAGCGTCAAAAGGATTTTGCTTGACGGACTCGGCGCGATTCAATACGAAGTAAAGGCGGGGAAAGTCGGCAGGTTAAACGATGTAAAAAAGATATATGTGCGCGAGTCGCTCTCTGTTCCTGTGGAGCGTTGTATTTATCCGCTTTCCGCATATTCACGATTAGGAGAAGGTTTTGAGAAAAAATTTATGGAAGAAACTTTGGACAAGTCCGCCGAGGTAGAGGCGTTTGGTAAAATTCAGCAGAGAAAACATCCGCTTAATATTTCCTATCGTGATAAAGACGGGATCAAGCGCGACTATTTTCCAGATTTTATTATCAAGACGAAAGATAAAATGTATATTGTGGAAACAAAAGCTGAAGATGAAATACAGAAAGCGGAAGGCAGCGAAAAAAACTTGATCGTTTTGAAGGCGCGCGCGGCGGTGAGTTGGTGCAAAACGGCAAGCCAAGTAGCGTTGCCAGACCAGCCGCAAGATTGGGAATATTTTATGCTTTCCGAAAAAACATTCAACGAAAACCGACAACTGGGTTTTGACTCGTTGGCAGGATTGGGGAGATTAGATTTGGAACGACTTTTGTTGAGTGAGGCAGGGAAATTGTTTTAGGCGGCGCGCCAGCTTTGCGGGCGCTCTTGGTGTTACTCTTGATGATTTAATCTAAGCAAACTAACTGGCAATCAAATAAAATCAATGAAACCTTACGCAAAAAGTAAAGAAGTTGTTCTTGAAAAAAGCGTTAAAGGTGAACTCTATATAAACGGAAGTAAAGCTAACCTCAAACGCCTACTAATCAATCTTATTCATAACGCCATTGATTACAACAAGCCGCGAGGAAAAGCGACAGTGTCTTTGCGGGCAAGTGGAAATCAAATTGAATTAAAAATTGTGGACACAGGCATTGGCATTAAAAAAGAGGATTTAAAAAATATTTTTGACCGTTTTTATAAAGCAGATCAAGCGAGAATTAAGCAATCAGGCGGAGCCGGACTTGGCCTTTCCATTGTAAAGGAAATTGTTGAATTACATAATGGAACAATCGAAATAAAAAGCGAAACAAATGTGGGCACTGAAATTACTGTTATGCTGCCGTTGGTTTATTCATAGAATCTTCATTTTAATATTTTATACTAAAAACAAAGTTGATTTTTTTATTTGAAAAAAATTTTATAAAAGATCGCAAAGTAAGAATATATGCTAAAACAACTGACTAAATCAAAGAGAGTGTTAATTTTAATCATAATTTTTGCTGTTTTATTTTTGTCTTATTTTGGATACACAAAAATATATCAAAAAAGAAATATTCTAACTCTGCCAAGCACTTTGCACGAAATTTCCGGCATATCATATTTTGATAAAAATATAATTATTTGCGAGCAGGATGAGCTGGGCGATATATTTTTTTATGACTTGAAGAAAAAGGAGATTATTAACAGGATTAATGTTGCCTCGCCGGGGGACCTTGAAGACATCACACTAGCGAATAATGATTTTTACCTACTCCGTAGTGATGGTCTGTTATACGAACTCACAAATTATCCGTCGAAGCCTACAACTACTTTATATAATTTAGACCTTGGAGCAAATAATAGCGAGGGGCTGACCTTTGATAGAAAAATTAATAGTTTGCTCATTTCAACCAAAAGCAATGTTGGCAACACTAAAACTGAAAAAAAATCTAACAAAGATGAACGTTGGATTTATGCCTTTGATTTAGCCACTAAAAAGTTAAAGGAAAATCCGTTTTTGATTGTCAATGTCAATGATATTATAAGTTTTATGCAGAATTCAAGCAGGGATATAGCCACTAATAATAAAGGCAAAATTAAAATTCATTTTAGACCATCAGGCCTCGAGGTTAATCCAGAATCTGGCAATATTTATATCCTCTCCAGCATTGATAATTTACTGGCAATTTTTGACCGTCAAGGTAAAGTTTTGTCAATTGAACAATTAGACCCGGACATATTCAATCAGCCGGAAGGGATCACCTTTGACAGCAATGGGGATTTGTTGATTTCCAATGAGGGCGGTAAGGGCGAGCCAAGTTTAGTCAGGCTGAAACCAAAGGAATTTTAAAATATTTTTATACCTATCTAAAAATTTATGAGAATAATAAGCGGGGCCATTTTTCTATTTTTAGGATTATTTTTTATAACCGGTTGCAGCCAAAATCGTCCTAATAAACTATATATAAATGAGTTTATGGCCAGCAATAGTTCATTTTCTACAGATGAATTCAACGAGAATGACGATTGGATTGAAATTTATAACCCGAATTCTCATCCAGTTGATATTGGAGGAATGTATATTTCAGATAGCAAAAATAATCTAACAAAACAGCAAATTCCTACAACTGCATCTGAGCTAACCACAATTGAACCCAATAATTTTTTGGTTCTTTGGGCTGATGGGCAAACCGAACAAGGTGCTTTGCATCTTGGCATAAAACTTTCTAATTTGGGAGAGGATTTGATTTTAACGGCGCCAAATGGCTTTATTGTTGATTCTTATAATTACAATTCTCAAAAGGCAAATGTTTCTATGGGACGCAAACCTGATGGCAGTAATAATTGGGTGACTTTTGAAACACCTACGCCCAGTGCTTCAAATAATTGATTTTTCCATTACGGTATTTTTTATTTTTCACGATTATGTTGACAATATCGTGAAAACCGGATTTTCGTCAAAAAAATACCGCCAGTTTAAAAAACTTCTAAAACTTTTCAAACTCTTCAAACATTTTCAATCCCTTGCCAAACAAAATACCCAAACCTCTTTCACTCCAGCTATTTTCAAAGCTTTCGCCGCCGCATTAGTAGTTGCTCCGGTAGTCAACACATCATCAATCAGGACAACAGTCCTGTTTTTTATTTGTATGTCATTATTCAATTCGGCCGCATCGTCATTCGTAGCATTTGCCTGCCCGCCATCAAGTTCGCTCGCAGGCGAAGTTGGGCGGGTAGATTCGGATATAATTCGCCTGCCCTGCTCTCGAGAGCCTCCCTTCGGTCTTGAGCTCAGGGTCGAAAGACGACCCTCATGGAGAGGAGCGGAGTCGAAGGGTAGATTCGGATTAGTATTAATTTCAAAGGCGTTTTTTATATTGGCTTCCCGGTCCTTGCTTTTTAGCTTCATCTGGGCGCTGGTATATCTTTTACGAATTAAAACATTAGCGGCCACTGGCCAGCCAAGGTATTTTCCCAATCCACGGGCCAAAATTTCAGCTTGATTAAAACCCCGTTCGCGCAGGCGTTTGGAGTGAAGAGGAACAGGGATGAGGAGAGGCGTATTGTTTTTGGAATATGACGCGAACAAAAATCCCGGCGCCATTTTCAGGAGCATCAAATTATACGGACTCAAGCCTTTTTTTAAAATTGATTTTGGCAGGATATGATTTTGAAGTTGTTTTAAAAATTTTGCCATCAACCAAGCCAGGGGTGGACCTAAACCAGTAATAAATTTGTATTTAAAAACATGAATCGCTTGTTGGATTAAATCGTCTTCATAAGAAGCAGCGCACATAGCGCCGTTAATATAGGTTTTACCCAAGCACTCTTTATGGGTTTTGCCAAAAATCGTTGGTTTGCCGCAGACTATACAGGGAAAATCGGTTTTCGTGGTGATTGCCATTAAACAATCATTACAAAGCCAAAAGCCTTGTTTGCCGCAGCCCAGACATTCAATCGGGAACAGGCAGTCCATCGAGGATTTTATTATCCATTTAATTACATTCATGATTAACGATTTAAAAAAAGTTAGCCGAAGCTAACTTTTAAATTTATCATTTGCCATTTTTCATTTATCATTTTTGGTGATTGATTAATAGGGTTGTTAATAAAGTTAATAGAGTTAATAATTCAATTTTTTTATCAATTTTATTAACTATTATATTAACCTTATTAACAACATATTAATTCCATCAGATGATAAATGATAATATGCCAAATGGATAAATTTTTTGAGTACCCAGTCAGAGCAGTCAAGACTGCCTAACCACTGTCAAAACAGCGTCGAAATATTAATCTTTCTCCAACACCAGCTTCTTCCCTTTATAATCCACCTTGACTATATCACCTTTGTTAAACTCATCCTTAAGCAATTTTTCGGCCAAAGGATTTTCAATTAAATCCGAGACGGTTTTTCTGATAGCCCGGGCGCCTTGGTCCGGGCTAAAACTATATTGGGCAATAAATTTTTTAGCCGAAGTTGAAATATTGATGCCCAAATGGCGCTCGGTTAATTTTTCGGCCAGGTCATTTATTTGGAGCTCAACAATTTTTTGCAAGTCAGAGAGTCCGAGCGGTTTAAAAAAGATGGTTTTATCAATGCGGTTTAAAAATTCTAGATTAAATTTTTTCTTGAGTTCGGTTGAGATTTTTTCTTTAAGATTTTCAAAATCAACAGTTTCTTGGGAGCCAACCGAGGAAAACCCAATGGCTTGTTGGCGATTAAATTCGTTCAAGCCGACATTGGAAGTCATAACAATAATAGTGTTTTTGAAATTTATTTCTTTACCCGTGGCATCAGTCAAGCGGCCATCTTCTAAAATTTGTAAGAGCAAGTTATGAATTTCAGGATGAGCTTTTTCAATTTCATCAAAAAGAATAAGAGAATAAGGCTTGTTTTTTACAGCCTCGGTTAATTTGCCGCTTTCGCGATAACCTACATAACCAGCCGGCGCGCCAATGAGTTTGGAGATACTAAAGCCTTCGGCAAATTCGGACATGTCAAACCTGATCAGAGCATGCGGGTCGTCAAAAACCGTTCTTGCCAAAGTCAAAGCTAATTCGGTTTTACCGACACCAGAGGGCCCCAAGAATATAAAAGAACCTAAAGGCCTTTTAGGGTCAGCCAGGCCAATAAGATGTTTGCGGATGGAGCTTGAGACCTGGGAAATAGCTTCGGTCTGGCCAATAATTTTCTTTTTTAATTCTTTTTCTAATGATATAAATTTTTGTTTGTCGCCCAAGGAAAGAACACTAAGCGGCAGGTTGGTAATTTGAGCGACTATTTTAACGACATTTTTTTCGGTGATTTTGCCGATCATTTTTGTCTGGCTTTTTTTGATTTTTTCTTTAAGTTCAAGAATACCTCGGGTGATTTCGTTTTCCCTTTTTTTAAAGAAGAGCGCTTGGTCAAAATTTTCTTCTTTAATAGCCAACTGCTTGTTTTCTATCAATTTCTTTTTAATATCTTCAAATTTGGCAAGTTTTTTTAATAGAGGATCAGCCCCGGATTTAACTTTGACTTGGGAGGAGGCTTCATCAAGCAGGTCAAGGGCTTTGTCGGGAAAGAACTTATTTTTAATATAACGTTCACTCAAATGGACCGCGCTTTCAATGGCTTCGTTAGTAATGTGTACCCGGTGGTATTTTTCGTAATTTTTTTTGACCCCGCCCAAAAGCTCAATGGTTTCTTCAATTGAGGGTTCGTTCACAAAAATAGTTTGAAACCTTCGCTCCAAAGCAGAGTCTAGTTCAATAAATTTTTTGTATTCAGCCGGAGTGGTGGCGCCGATTAAGCGAATTTCACCTTTGGATAAAGCGGGTTTTAAGAGGTTGGCGGCATCAAGGGTGCCACTGCTGGAGCCAGCGCCAACGATATTGTGGACCTCATCAATAAACAGAATAATTTGGGGATTAGCTTTGACTTCTTCAATAACCTGTTTAAGTCGATTCTCAAATTCACCGCGATAGATTGAGCCGGCTAAGAGTAGGCCCATATCTAGGGTAATAATTTTTTTGCGGGCCAAGATCGCGGGCACTTCGCCTTGGGTAATTTTTTTTGCCAGGCCTTCAACAATCGCTGTCTTCCCAACGCCGGGGTCGCCAATGAGCAAGGGATTATTTTTAGTCCGGCGGGCTAAAATATTAATCAAGCGGTCAACTTCTTGCTCCCGGCCGATTAAAGGGTCAATATTTTGTTGAATTTTTTCATCAGTTAAATCGCAGGAAAAGAATTTTAGAATTGAGCGATCAGGCACAGCTTCGGGTTCTTTGGCCGCTACATTTTGTCCGGCGCTTGATTTTGAAAAAGGGTCGGTTATTTCGGAAAACTTAGAAGTGGTTTCAAGAATATTTTTTAAGTGGCGCGTTAATTGGCTGGGAGCAATGTTGCTTTTTGATAGTATCTGGCTAACAAAATCATCATTTAATTCTAAAACTCCAAAAAGCAGGTGCTCGGTACCAATATATTTATGTTTAAAAGAAGCGGCACAGCTAATTGCTTTTTGGATAATTTTTTTTAAGTGCGGTGATAATTTGATATCAATCAATTTTGTCGCCTTTTCGTTTTTTTTGTTGATTTCCGTTGAGTTGAATTCAAATAAAGGATTTTTAATGATGGTGGTTAACCTATCATCAGGGCAGTGATTTTTTCGATCTAAAGCTGACGATTGCTGTGCCGGGCGATTATTATTTTTGGGCGGAGCCAGCTCCTGATTGATAATTTTTTTAAAATTTTCGTCCAAACCATTTTTTTCCAGAATTACTTGTTTGATACTAGTGAGTTTAATTCCTGTTTTCTCCAGAATCTTGGCGCTTAAACTGCCTTTTTGCTCAATCAAGGAAATTAAAACATGCACAGGCTCAACTGTTGAGCCGTTTAGTCTGTTAGCTAAAAATTGAGCTCGAGAAAGAGTTCGGAGAGAGTTGGTAGTGAAAATTTGGAGGATAGGGTTTGTCATGGCTTTTAAAAATACAAGAATAAACTGCTATATTGTTCTATTGTCCGATTGTTCTATTGTTTAACTGTCAACAATTGAGCAATCGAACAATCGAGCAATGAAGTGTTAAGACAATTTAACAATGTTTGTTTATTTTTATATTATTTTATTTTTATATTTTTAACAAGCCTAAGATTTTCGTAAACCAAGAAAGTAAATAAGGCGGCTAGAGGAGGAACAATGAAAAGCGCGACCAGTGGCCCTAAAAGCGGTATTATATTAACTAATATCGCAGCCAAAGATAAAAGCAGGAAAAAGATAACTAGTTTGGAAAAAATAGCGAACCAATAACCGCGAGTTAAGCGCCAGCTATTTTCCAATGCTTGGATAATTTTTTGATTTTCAATAAGCACTAAGTACGGCGCAGGAAATAATTTTATACTCATCCAAAATAGGCAACCTAATGATAAAAGAGTCAGAACCCCCAAAGCGATTACGGCAGTTTCATTAGTTAAAACTTCCCTGGGGGTCGCCAGGGCGTAAAGCAGGCCAAGGGCGATAAGAGGCAGGCTGGCTATCAGTCCAGTTAAAATTTTAACTAGCATAAAGGGCAATAATTTTTTGAAAGCTTTAAGAATGATATCTTTTAAAGATAGCTTTGTTCCCAAATTATAGATTTTTAGAATGAGAGAAGCTTGGAATAAAAGCTTAGTAATGATTTGAGCTAAGATAAATATCACATAAGTGATAATTAACGGTAATCCGATGCTTATAAAAGAGGAAAATTTTTGATTTACTTCCTGGATGCTTGATGAATCCCAAACAGTTACGAGAGAGATGCCAATGGCAATGATACTGAAAATAAAGAAGGCAGCCACAAAAATTGTCGTGAGGAGTATTAAACTTTTAGCATTTTGTTTAAATAGATTTAAACAAGTGGAGAGCAGCCAGGCAAGGGTTTTGAATTTTGGCCGTGAATATAGGGGCGGAACAAGGGGTGGGTTAGGGGATTGCGTGGGAGGCGGGTAAGCGTTTGTTTGATTTTGTTGTTGGTTTTCGAACATTTTAAGGAAATTAAGAAATTAGAAATTAAGAAATTGGGAGCTCTAATCATCTCTAATGAGCTCGAATATCTCGAATAGTAGTCGGAGTGACAAAACGGGCCGCCTTTCGGCCCCGAGCTCTCCTCGAGTCTGCCGTTCGAGGCTCTGAGGAGCCCTCAGGCTCTCGAAGAGAGTCTCGGAGTCGAAGACAAGGCCGAGGGGCAGTGAGTTTTGTTATTACTGGAGACTATGATAACGAAGCTCGCAAACTCGCTTCGTCAGTCCATTAGTTTTTCATGCCATCCGCCTCAACGCCCTCACTCTTTCCTCAATCGGCGGATGCGTGGAAAAAAGTTTAGCCATACCCTTGCTCGCCTTGGCGCCAAAGGGGCTGGCAATATACAGATGAGCTGTGGCATTGTTGGCGCGGAGCAGGGGTTGTCCAGAGGAAGAAATTTTTTCTAAAGCCCGGGCTAGGCCTTCTGGATAGCGGGTGAGCAAAGATGCGGAAGCATCAGCTAAAAATTCTCTTTTTCGCGAGATAGCCAATTTTATCAGTTGAGCGATGAGGGGAGAGAGAATCATCAAAATAATTCCCACAATCATTAAAATCATTCCCAATTGACCGCCCGAACGGCTGTTACGACGTCGTCCCCCGCCAAAAAACTGGATGCGCCAGAACCAATTTGCCAGCAAAGCAATAATCCCAACCAGAACAACAACCAGAGTCATTAGCCTCATGTCGTAGTTTTTAATATGCGAAAGCTCATGAGCAATCACTCCTTCCAGCTCTTCGTTTTCTAGACGTTCTATGATTCCAGTAGTCAGAGCAACAGAGGCATGTTTGGGGTCGCGGCCAGCGGCAAAAGCATTGGGAGCCGGGTCGTTGATTATGTAGATCTTGGGTACTGGCAAGCCAGCAGTAATACAGAGGTTTTCCACCATTCGGTACACATAAGGATTGTCTTGTTTAGCAAGGGGTTTAGCGCCGGCAGTCCAAAGAGCAATCTTGTCGCCCTGGTAATAGCCTACAAGAGCCATGAGAACAGAAATTATCAGAGCTAAAACTAAGCCCCAATAACCGAATTCTGTAAGTTCGCCAAAAGCCCAGCCGATCCCGGCGATAATTATAATGAATAAGGCGATGAGGATTATTGAACGACGTTTATTGGATTCTATTTGTCGATACATTGATTAGTAATAAAGTAATAAAGTAATAAAGTAAATAGGTACTCGATTACTTAATTACTAGTTTACTTAATTACTTTTAGAACTTAACCTTAACATTCTCCCGTTCACCGGCTTCCGTAATTTCAAAGAATTCAAACTTTTCAAATTTCAACATTCCTGCCACCACATTGTTGGGGAAGACTTCAATCTTCGTGTTAAAGTCGCGAACATTGCCGTTGTAAAATCTTCGAGACGCTTGGATTTTATTCTCGGTGTCAGAGAGTTCATCTTGCAACTTAGCAAAATTTTCACTGGCTTTAAGGTCAGGATAATTTTCCGCTACAGCAAAAAGAGTTTTCAATGTTCCGCTTAAAATGTTTTCTGCTTTGCCTTTTTCTTCTGGCGAGCCGGCTTGCATAGCTTGAGTGCGGGCTTTGGTAACCTTTTCAAAAAGTTCACGCTCATGCTTGGCATAGCCTTTTACGGTTTCTACTAGATTAGGAATAAGATTGTAACGCCGTTTAAGCTGGACATCAATATCAGACCAAGCTTCGCGAGTTCGATTCCGAAGTTTAATTAGTCCGTTGTAAACCGCAATTAACCAGAGAATAGCTATGACAATTACTCCTCCAATGATCCAAAATAAGATGTTCATAGGGTGTTTTAAAGTTAATAATTAGATTATTTAATTTGTTGACTTAGCAAATTTATTATATAATAAAAGCAAGGGTTTTGTCAATAAAACATTAAAGCAATAAAGCATTAAAACATTAAAGCAATAAAGCATTAAAGCAATAAAACATTAAAACAAAAAAACATTAAAACAAAAAAACATTAAAGCAATAAAACAATAAAACATTAAAACAATAAAACAAAAAAACATTAAAACAATTTGCTTTAATGCTCTCGTGCTTTAATGCTCCCACTGTTATCCACATGTTTCTTGTTTTAACTAATCTATGGTATAATTCTAACATAAAGAGTTAAAAAAGCTTTGACTTATTTATGGGTTTATTTTCTAAAAGTAAAAGTTACTTAGGCGTGGATCTTGGCACCGCCAGTGTTAAAATTATTGAGCTGGCTAACCAGGATGGCAAGCCGCGGCTTTTAACTTATGGCTATCTAGATTGGTCAACCGATATCATGAGAAACACCGCGCCTGAAGCAAAGAATAAGGTTGCTGCGATGATTAAGGCCATTTGTGAAAAATCACAAACTCGGAGTCGCAAGGCGGTTACGGCCCTGCCGAGTTTTTCAGTATTCAACTCCATCATCAATTTGCCAAGAATGTCCAAAAAAGATTTATCCTCGGCTATTTACTGGGAAGCCAAGAAGTTTGTGCCAATGCCAATAGAAGAGGTGATTTTAGATTGGAAGATTTTAGAGCCAGAAATTTCTAGCAATTATCACACCATAGATAACAAAAAGAAAGAAGAGTATTTTGTCAAAAATCAGGAAATGGCTGATTCTGACTTTAAAAATAAATCCCCAAAAGAAAATAACGAACCCTCTCAAAAAAGTGATAATAAAAATTTACGCATCCTTTTGACTGCCGCCCCTAAGAATTTGGTTAAAAAGTATATTGATATTTTTGAGCAAGCCGAGCTCGAACTTTTGAGCTTGGAAACAGAGTCTTTTGCTTTGGGTCGCAGTCTTGTTGGGGGAGACAGGGCCACGGTAATGGTTATTGACTTGGGGGCAACCACCACTGACATTATAATAATGAAATCCGGTATTCCGCTTTTAAGCCGCAGTATTGATATAGGCGGCATGACCATTACTAAATCTATAGTGAATACTTTAAATATAGGCGAGAAGCGGGCCGAGCAGTTCAAGCGGGACATTGGTATTTCTTTGGCGGCGGCTGCCGGTTCTTTGGCAGATCAGACCCAAGGACAACTTTCTAATGGGTTTAATTCCGCGGCTAAAGGATGGGGAGGGGTACCGCGGGCCATCCGAGAGGTTATGGATTCATTAATTAATGAAATTCGTTATTCGTTAGATTTGTATCAAACCCAAAGCGGCGAACATGTAGAGAAAGTCATCCTTTCTGGCGGTTCAGCATTTTTACCAAATTTATCTGAATATTTTGCACAAATGCTTGAGATTAAGGTTTTTATTGGTGATCCTTGGAGTCGGGTAATTTATCCAACAGAACTAAAATTTTCGCTTGAAGAGCTGGGCCCATGCTTTGCCGTAGCTATTGGTCTGGCAATGAGAGAGATAGAATGAAATATCATTAAAGCATTAAAGCATTAAAGCATTAAAGCATTAAAGCATTAAAGCAAAAAAGCATTAAAGCATTAAAGCATTAAAACAAAAAAGCATTAAAGCAAAAAAACAAAAAAACAAAAAAGCATTAAAGCAAAAAAGCATTAAAGCATTAAAACATTAAAACATTAAAGCAATTTGCTTTAATGTTCTCGTGCTCTCGTGCTTTAATGTTCTCGTACTCTCGTGCTCTTGTGTTTTAATGTCTTAATGCGTATGACAGATATCAATTTTTTACCCGAAGAGCTTCGGGAAAAAGAAAAAAAAGAAAGAGCATTCAGTAAAATCAGAAAAGGAGGGGAAAAAGTTGAATTAACTCAACCCCTACCCCAGACGGAAGAGAAAATACTGAAAATTAAGCCCTTATCTCGGCGGCCTGGTTTTTTATTGAAGACAAAGATAGCCCTGGGTTCAATCCTTTTAAAATTAAAAAAGAAGAAGCCTCACCAACAAGAACCAAAAAAAGGAGACGGAGATAATTTGAAATCCCCAGAGCCCGATAGTGGAGCGCAACCGGAAGAAGGACAGGAGAATTTTTGGCAAGCCGCCTTCCGGGCAGAACCCAAGCCCCAGATAGAGCCAATATCTTTCCCCAAAGAAACTTTGTCGGAGCGCGCTAACCCCCCCCTCCCCCCCCCAAAAGCGGTGGTCACACCCAAAAAAATTGTTATGGCGGCCAAGAAAGAATTTCCTAGTGAAAGCAGGGCAGAAGAGGGCAAACAACCCCAGAAGAATTTGCTTCTAACGTTTAAAAAGGGGCTGGTTTCGCTATTCTTAAAAAGTAAAAGAATTGGCATGAAGACCAAAAGCAAGGAGAAACGCTTTACCTCGGGGGAAGGGTTGGCCAAGCAAAGGTCATCAGAGATGTCGGTTAATTTAGTGCCATTGGAAATTTTTCTGCGCGATCGCCTGAAAGAGAGGATAGCGGTTTTACTGTTGGTAAATTTGGGTTGTTTGGTAATCATTGGATTAGTTTATTTAGTCATTTTATCCGCTCAACCCGCGCCTTCAGACACATCAGACACAATAGAGCAACTGGAAAAACAGGTGGGTGCGATAGATGAGCAGATAGCCGAACTCCGAGAAGCTCAACATCAATATTACCAAATCCAAAATAAAATTGAACTGGCAAGGGAACTGTTTGATAATCATGTTTATTGGACAAAGTTTTTTAAGTTTATAGAAGAGCACACAATGCCCGAGGTGGCCTATCTAAGTTTTGGCGGTGACGTGGGGGGAGCCGTGAATCTGAATGCTGTGGCCCTGGACTATTATACCCTAGCCCAGCAATTAGTTGTTTTGCAAGAAGCGACTGATTTTATAGGTTCGGTGGAGATTAACTCGGCCTCTCGGGTAACGCTAGATAATCAGGAGGAGGGGGCCGAGGAAGAAGCTTCATTGGTGAATTTTAATATCAGATTAGGAGTCAAACCCGAGGTTTTTAAATAAATTATTATCACACTTGTTATGCCCCAGGAAACCCTCAACAGCAAACAAACAAAGAATATAAGTTTGATTGTTGTTAATTATTTTAAATTTGTCTTGATTGCAAGCATTATTTTAGTTTTTGCTTTGGGCTATTTTTTGTTTTTGAGGCCAAGATTTAAACAAACCGAACAAGGACCGAGCGAAAGGCAGCAAGTTTTAGAAACCCAACTGTCAGCTAAAATCAAGACTTTAACGCAGCTGCAAGGATTTAGAACCATGTTAGATAGCTTGTCTGATGAGAACAAACGGCGGTTGAATATTTTTTTGCCGAGTGAAAAGGAGACCCCAGAATTATTTGTTCAGTTGAATGCTTTGGCGAGAGAGAATAATTTATATTTGGATTCAATAGAAATTAAAGAGGTTGGAGATGCTAAAATAGGAACCTCGCCCTCTTTGCCAAATCGGGAGGACGAGGCAGCCGCTGGCCCGGATCAGGCAGAATTAGACCCGGCTTTATTGGGCAGCGATGCCAGCTCTCTTAAATTTTTAGATATTAACCTTAGCTTATCGGGTGGCCATTACTTTGATTTAAAAAATTTCTTGCAAGACGTGGAAAGAAATTTGAGGCTTCTAGATGTTACCTCGGTTAATTTTATTGGTGAGGGCGATTCTTTTGTGGTTAATATGGGGGCATACTATATAGAAGAATAACTAAAGCAATCAAAAATAAAATAATATAAAAATAAAATAATATAAAAATAAAATAATATAAAAATAAAATAATAAACGAACATTGTTAAATTGTCTTAACACTTCATTGCTCGATTGTTCGATTGCTCAATTGTTGACAGTTAAACAATAGAACAATCGGACAATAGAACAATGCAACAGTTTATTTTTATATTTTTAAAACATGTTATCCAGAAAAAAATTAGATTATAAAAAAAAGTTGATTTACACCATAATTATCCTCTTGAATTTTTCCATAGTAGGTTATTTGGTGTTTGCCAACCTTTTAAGAAAGCCCGCGGTTCCGTCTCCTTTGGATATGCCAGACGTCTATTCGGACGAAATGATTGAAGGGGCAGCAACACCGGTGACTGATTATTCGCAAGCGCCGGCTGTCGGGGAAGGGGCCGCTGTTTTGGTTTTTGATGATCCGATGTTTCGTGGTTTAAAGATATTTGGTAATTTACCGATCAAAATTGACAAGGTGGGCCGGACTAACCCCTTTGATTTATTCGAGGCGGCTATACCTAAGGAGTGATCGAGTCAACCCCAGGATTAAGGTTGAAAAAAGTTAAAGGTTCGTCATTTAAGTCTAGTAAAAGATTTACTATTCGTTATTTACTATTTACTATTCATCACGAATTATGACGAATAAATAGAGAATGATAGTATCGGAAAAAACATTAAATGGGACAAAGTAAGAATAATAGAAGCAAGGAAAAAGAATACTATCAGCCAAAGGCTTGGACCAGAGGCCCATCCGCCTTTGGAGGAGACCAGCCTTTGGCTGGAATAATAAATAGTAAATAATAAATAACACGATATGTCAAAGGATTTATTTCAATATTTAGTAAACGCTGGTTTAATTGACCAAACTCGATTGCCAAAGCTGGAGCAGGGATTGGCTAGCCGGCAGGTTTTGGAAATAGAAAGATTTTTATTAAAAAATAAACTTGTTTCTCCCAAGGCCTTTTTAAAAGCGAAATCCGAATTTTTTCATCTGCCTGCCTTAGAGATGACTCCTAAACTTATTACTGAAGAGATTTTGGGAATTATTCCGGAGCAATTAGCAGATAATTACAAAATGGTCGCTTTTGACAAACAGGATAATGTTTTAAAAGTGGCTATCTCGGACCCCAGTAATCTGCGGGCCAGAGAGGCGGTAGAGTTTATTGCTCGTGGTAAAAATTTAAAATTAGAATATTTTGTTGTTTTTGAGAAGGATATTGATACAGCATTAAGGCAGTACGGCAATCTAAAAGTTGAAGTCAAGGAGGCCCTGGAACAGGCTGAAGACAAGTTCGCCGCCACCGGCAAAGAGCCTATCAAAGAGGAGCTTGACGAAGTTATTAAAAGCGCGCCGGTTTCCAAGATGGCCTCGGTTATATTTAGGCATGCGGTTGAGGGCCGAGCGAGCGATATCCACATTGAAGTAGATCAAGAAAAAAGCCGAGTGCGTTATAGGATTGATGGAAAACTGCATACCTCTATTGTTCTGCCAAAATATATTCATGCCGCGCTAGTTTCCCGCATCAAAGTTTTAGCCAATTTAAAAATTGATGAGAGCAGAATTCCCCAAGACGGTCGCATTCGTCAAAAAATAGCTGGTAAGCAAATTGATTTTCGGGTTTCCACCCTACCCTTAATTGACAATGAAAAAGTGGTGATGCGGGTCTTGGAAACTTCATTAGGCGCCCCAAGTTTTGACGAATTGGGTTTTAGCGGTATGGGTTTAAAGATTATACAAAAAACCTTAAAAGAACCCTACGGCCTATTTTTGGTGACTGGACCAACCGGGAGTGGTAAATCGACAACGCTTTTTTCGGCCCTAAGCGAACTGAACAATGAGGAAATTAACATTACCACGCTTGAAGATCCGGTTGAGTATTATATTGAGGGCGTGAATCAGTCACAAATTAATACTAAGGTGGGCTTTACTTTTGCTACTGGTTTACGTTCTATCCTTAGACAGGATCCGGATATCATTATGGTGGGCGAGATTAGGGATAATGAGACTGTTGAATTAGCTATTCATGCCGGATTAACAGGCCACCTTGTGTTGGCCACTCTTCATACCAATGATGCTGTCAGTGCAATCCCTCGGCTGATGGATATGAAGGCCGAGGCATTTTTGCTTTCCACCACAGTAAATGTTGTAGTAGCCCAACGTTTAGTAAGAAAAATTTGTGAACATTGCCGTCAAGAAATCGCGGTGCCAAGACGTTTGCAAGAGGAAGCACATAAAGAGCTGGGTAATATTCCCATACTGAAGGACTATTGGTCCGGAGGATTGGATAACTTAAAATTCTATCGAGGAAAAGGATGCAGTCACTGCGGCGGCATGGGCTATCAGGGCCGGATTGCCATTTTTGAGGTATTGGAGATAACGGATAAATTAAAAGAAATTATTGCGGCGGGCTATCCTGCGGAGGAGGTAAAAAAGGAAATCCTAAGACAGGAGATGCTTTCTATGAAACAAGACGGAATAATTAAAGCCCTTAAAGGGCTGACCGCGCTGGAGGATATTCTGGAGGTGACCGCAACCTAGTTACTAGTTATTATTTATTATTTACTATTCAAATATAATAAAATTAAGACTTCGGGATTCGTGAAAAGAATAGTAAATAATGAATAGTAAATAATAAATCAGAAGGGTATGCATCCCCAAAAATTTAAAATTTTACTTATTGAAGACGACTCCTTTTTAGCTAATCTTTATATTGGTAAGTTTAGTAATGAGGGTTTTGCGGTTATCCGGGCCAGTCATGGCGAAGAGGGTTTGACATTAGCCAAAAAGATTAGGCCGCGAGCGATTCTATTGGATTTGCTTTTGCCGGGTTTGGACGGGTTTTCTGTGCTTCAGAGTCTTAAGAAGGACCTGGCCACCCAAGAGATTCCAGTGATTGTTTTAACTAATTCAGGCGAAGAAGAAAATATTAATAAAGCTTTGGACTTGGGAGCAGCTGATTATTTAATCAAGGTTAATTTTTTGCCTTCCGAGGTCGTCGAGAAAGTCAGAGGAGTTATAGCTGAATGATTTTAAATTACATAGGGGACAGAAAATGCTTAATTTATAGATCGGTTAATAGGGTTAATAAAGTTGTTAATAAGGTTAATAGACCCGTCGTCGTTATTAACCATTGTATTAACTTTATTAACAACTTTATTAACTAAGCTTGGTCGTTCCAACAACCAATTTCAGAATAGACCCCAATAATTTTTTTCTTTAATTATTTATACAAATCCCATGCAGGCGCAAGATAAAATTATTTTGGATAAAATGCTAACCAGTATTGCTGAACAGCGAGCTTCGGATTTGCATTTCCTGGTGGGCAGCCCCCCCGTATTACGGACAGATGGTCGATTGAAGCCGCTTACTAATGAAATTGTGATAACATCAGATTTCATTGAGCAAGTTGTGTTTTCTATTTTAAATAAAGATCAGCAAGAAAAGCTGACCAAAGAGCGGGAAATAGTCATAGGTTACGATTTTAAGCCGGGTTTGCGTTTTCGAGTGAGTGTTTTTTATCAAAAAGGAAACTTGAGCGCTTCTTTTAGGTTGATTGTTACCCCGATAAAGACCTTGAAAGAATTGGGTATGCCAGCAGTAGTACAAGAGTTTGTTAAATCTAAAAAGGGTCTTTTGCTGGTTAGCGGCCCCTTTGCTTCTGGGAAATCAACAGTTATTGCGGCGATGATTGAAACAATAAATAAAAGTAAGTCACGGCATATCGTGACCCTGGAGGAGCCGATTGAATATGTATTTACTAATGATAAAAGTATTATTGAACAGCGGGAGATAGGCCGAGATGTTACTTCTGTAATGCAGGGCCTGGAATTTTTGGAGGAGGGAGACGCAGATGTCATAGTAACTCCGGAAGTGGAGGAACCGGAGGTGTTTTTGCAGCTTTTGGACTTGGCGGAATCGGGTCGTTTTGTTATTTCTCAGTTAGCCTTGGATTCCGTTCATAAGGCAATGGAGCGCATCAACAATATTTTTCCTAAAGATAAGCAGGATTTACTGAGGTTGATGCTGGGAGATAATCTGGTGGGAATATTAAGTTTGAGATTACTGCCGCGTTTGGGCGGCGGATTAATTTCTATACCAGAAGTTCTAAAAGTCAATTCAGCTGTTCGTTCGATAATCAAGGAGGGCAAGTATTATCAGCTACGGAACCTCATGCAAATTTCTCAAGCCGAAGGCATGAAAACATTTGATCAATCATTGGTTGAATTAGTGAGCAGCGGACAGATTCTTTTGGAAGTTGCCCTTGAGCAGGCCAGTGACCCGGCAAGTTTTAGAACAACGGTTAGATAGAAATAAAATAATATAAAAATATAAAAATAGACGAGACGAGATAAATTTTTATTATTTTATTTTTATATTATTTTATTATTTTATTTTATATTCCCAATGATATTTCATTATCAAGCAAAAGACAATGAAGGACTTCTGGTGAACGGTACCGTAGAAGCCAATAATGAAAAAGTAGCAATAGAGAGCCTGCGCGAGAAGGGCTATACTATTGTTGGCCTAGAGCCAGGGGAAGAGACCCCAAAGACAGCAGGGTTTTTGGCTGTGCTTAATAGAGTTAAAAGAAAAGAGATTGTTATTTTTTCCAGGCAGTTGGCAGTAATGGCGGCGGCTACCGTGCCCATTGTTCAGGCCCTAATGATTTTGGTCAAGCAAACCAAGAATCCCGTTTTGAAACTAATAATCTCCGAGGTGGCTGATGATGTTGATGGCGGTTCTAAACTATCTAGCGCTCTGGGCCGCCACCCCAAAGCTTTTTCCAATTTTTATGTCAGTATGGTTAAGACCGGCGAGACTTCCGGCAAGTTATCAGAGGTTTTGAATTATTTGGCGGACCAGGAAGAAAAAGATTATGATTTGGCAGCCAAAATTAAGGGGGCGATGATTTATCCGATTTTTATAGTTTCTGGCTTGGTTTTAGTGGGGGCCGCGATGATGATTTTTGTAATCCCTCAATTAACCGCTATCCTAAAAGAATCAGGGGCAGACCTGCCTTTATCTACCAGGGCTTTGATTGGCTCCAGTGATTTTTTTTCTGCTTATTGGTGGATTATACTGATTGTTTTAGTGGCGGGAGCAGTAGGTTTTAAATTGCTGTTAAAGATTGCCAAATTAAGATATTTTTTTGACTGGTTGAAACTAAGGATGCCGATTTTTGGCAAACTTTTTCAAAAAATTTACTTAGTGCGTTTTACAAGGAGTATGTCCACCTTGGTTGTTGGCGGCGTTGCCCTGCCCGCGGCTCTAGACATTGTTAGCGAAGTAGTTGGCAACAGGGTTTACCATGACTTGGTTATTGAGACTAACAGGGAGGTTCGGGATGGTAATCCCATGGTTTCGGTTTTTGCTAAAAGTAAGGCAGTGCCACCGATGCTCTCTCAGATGATAGGCGTGGGCGAACAGACCGGCAAGCTGGATGAGGTTTTAAATCGACTTGGTGATTTTTATGCCCGCGAGGTTGACAATATGGTTACTAATTTGGTGACTTTAATTGAGCCTTTGATTATGATTTTTATGGGCGTGGGCGTGGGTATTATGGTAGCTGCGATTTTATTGCCGATGTATAATTTAGCGTCAAGCTTTTGATTTATTTTACTAATTTACTAATTTATTGGATTATGGTTGGTGATGAACGCAAAGAAGGTTCGTATGCATCGATTGAGAATTTAAATAAAATTAGAGCATATTTATTAGAAAAACAAAAAAAATAAATTAATAAATTAGTAAATTAATAAATTAATAAATTAAACCAATGTTAAAAACTACAATCCTAAAAATTTTAAAACATCCCCGAGTTGTATTTTTAATGATTGTATTATTGCTTGTTCTGGGCAGTTTAATTAAGGCGGTGACTGCGGCTTGGACCGAACCAACGGCTGATCCACCGGATGAGAATGTAGCCGCGCCGATCAACATCTCGGATATTGCTCAATATAAAAAGGGAGCGCTTAGTATTGGAGTGGATGTCTTACCAGTAGAAACATTGGAAGTTGCAGATATAACGGGTGGCACAGCCCGTGTTCGAATTTCAGACATTGTCCAAAACCCCGAGCTTCAACTTCAATATGGGAGTGGGCCAGATGAGCATTGGGCGATTTATAGTAATCAGGATAATGCAGATAGTTTAAATATTTGGAGTTATAATGCTGGCAGTGGCGGCAACAGAGTGACGATTCTTCAAAACGGCAACGTGGGGATTGGGCCGACAAATCCGAGCGAGAAGTTGGAAGTATCTGGAAATATAAAAGCTTCGGGTACGATTTGTGATAGTGTTGGCTGTATTGGTGGCGGTGTTGCTGGTGGTGGTAAAACCGGCCCAACCCTGATCGTGGCTGCTAATGATTCCAATGACAAAACCAGGGCGGATTATGTCTGTGATGGGACAGATGATGAAGTCCAGATTAATCAGGCAATTAGCGCCCTTCCCGCGGCAGGCGGGACCGTGTATCTGCTTGAGGGAACTTATGTAGTTAATCCTCAGACCTTGATTTCTGGGACAACCTACTATGCTATTAGTTTGAATTCAAATGTGGCTCTTATTGGTTCAGGCGCAGGAACCGTGATAAAATTAAAGGATAGCTGGAACGGCAATGGCCGCCTTATAAATGCTAATACAAAAAACTCAATCCTATTGCAGAACTTCAAGATTGATGGGAACAAGGGCGGTCAGTCAGGAGGAAGTCAAGATGGCATTGTGTTCACCACTGTCACTAAATCCAAGATTAATAAACTCTGGGTAGAGAATGTTGATGTAGAGGGCATTGCTTTTAAATCCTCTTCTAATAACAATATCATTTCTAGCTGCCATTTTGTTTCTAACAGTGGCAGCGCTATTGATTTTACCTCCGGGTCTTATAACATCATATCCGGCAATAATATTCAGTCAAGCGGCGGCAGCGCTATTGATTTTACCTCCGGGTCTTATAACATCATATCCGGCAATAATATTCAGTCAAGCGGCGGCAGGGCTATTGAGCTTAAGGGCAGTGGCAATGATTATAACATCATTTCCGGCAATAATATTCAGTCAAGTAGCAATGCCGGGATAGATATTTGTGGCGGCGCTGATTACAATACCGTCTCTAATAATAATGTTTCTGCTAATGCGCGCGGTATAGTTATTTATAACAGTAGTGACAGTAATACCATTTCCGATAATGTTATTGTCTCGAATAGTTCATACGGTATCCAAGTGCATACTGGGAATTATAATGCCATTGTTGGCAATACGCTTAATAATAATGGCGGAACCGGCACTGCTTCTTCTATACATCTGGATACAGCGGATACCACTCTTATTTCATCCAATAATATCTATGATTCAGCAGGCACTGGCTATGCAATCAAGATTGGCGCTGGCGCCGATAACAACATCCTGGTCGGCAACCGCTATTCCGGCACAGGCGCTTCTTCAATCAAAGATCAAGGCATTAACACGATCTACAACGCCCAGCTAGCTGGCTCGTCAGGAAGCGACTTGATACTTAAAAGCTCCGGCAACGTCGGCATCAACACAACAGCCCCCGCGGCTAAATTAGTAGTCAAGGGGGATATGACCGCCTCTAAGGTCAATAAGGTAATCGTGGTGGATGGGGTCACCTATAGTGCGGATGGCTCGGGGATTCAAGCGGCCATCAATGCCTTGCCAGCTGGAGGCGGCAAAGTCTTTCTGCCTGAAGGAACCTATACGATTAGCGCAACTTTAACCCTGGCCTCCAATGTTATCCTGGAGGGTGCAGGTAAGACCGCCACTATCCTCAATCTGGCTAATGGAGTTAATGCCGCGGTTATCTCGGCTACAAATGCCAGCAACATCCGCATCGCCCTTTTAAAGATAGATGCCAACAATACCAACAATAACTGCAGCCACTGCCATGGCCTTTATTTAACTAACGTGGATTACTCCACCATCGACAATATCTGGTTAGAGGACTGTGAGGACGATGCTATCTACTTCTATAGTGGCTCCAATAACAACGCGGTGACCAACTCTACCTTCAATGCCAATGCCGAGAGTGCTATTCATGTCTACTCTTCATCCTATAACACTATTGCCAACAACAATGTAGTTTCCAATGGCGACCGGGCGATTGAGCTTTATCCTTCCTCTACCTATAATACGGTTTTGGGAAACATTCTGAATTCTAACTCCGGCACTGCCGTCCATCTTTGCGCTTCATCGAATTATAACGTCGTCGGCGATAATGTGATTAAAGGTAACAGAAACGGGATAACACTAGATAGGGGGTGCCATAACAATACTATTACCGGAAACAACCTTAGCGCCAATACAGGTTACGGTATTGCGCTTACTTCTTGTGGCGGAGATAATAATGTGATTTCCAACAATGTTATCTATGATAATGGTGCCGCCGGCGGTTATTCTGGCATCTATTTAGCCAATACGAATGATGGCTCAGACAACAATATTATTGCCTCCAATGTTATCTACGATTCCGCAGGGACTGGATACGCCATAAATATCTCTGGCTCCTATAATGATAACAATGTCCTTGTTGGCAACCGAATCACCGGGTTTGCCTGGACCACAAGCAAGATTAGAGACCTAGGCGCAGCCACCATCTATAATGCCCAGTTAGTGGAGGACCACTTGGTGCTTAAACCCACTGGCAACGTCGGCATCGGAACAGCAAAACCAACTAATAGCAGATTGGTTATTGAAGGTGATGGCGGCGGTTCTTATCAGGGACAATCAGGCTATGACGTTTCCATTGAAGGTAAATTGTATGTTACCGCCGGTTGTGCTGGAGATATTACTTGTTCAGATATTGCGGAATTTATATCAGCGCCAAAGGATGAGCCGTTTGAATCCGGAGATGTGGTTATTATTAATCCTGGTTCCAAAGAGTATGTCACAAAATCATATAAGCCATTTGATTCACGGGTTGCTGGTATCTTTTCTGCCCAGCCAGGTTTGTTAATAAGAGGAGGGGAGGGCATGAGTTTTGGTAATCCTGATTTTAGCAAGCACGGTGCTTTTGAGCATAATGGCTCCATACCCCTAGCTTTAGCCGGTCAAGTCCCAGTCAAAGTCACAAGTAAAAATGGTTTTATTAAGAAAGGGGACTTGCTTACAACCTCTTCAATCCCCGGCCATGCGATGAAATTTGCCTTGTTAGAGTTTACTGGCGAAGAGTCTTCGCAAGAATTGGCTAATAAACTCAATAAAAATGAACAAAGGAGAAATTCAATCCTTGGCAAAGCCCTGGAAGCCTGTTATGAGATTACTTGTAAAATCATGGTTTTGGTGACTTTACAATGATATATATATTTGCTTAAAATTATAATGGGTGCTAAAATAAGAAACCAAAGTTAATTATTAATTTGGGAGGTGAGGAGTCTTTACCGTGACATTTAAAACTTATGGAAACTTTAAATAATTATACTCAAAACTAAAATGAAGTGTTGAAATTAAACTTTAAAATGGTTATAATATAATAAACTCATGAACAACCAACTTACAAAAAATATAACTTTACCAAAAATCTTGATTCGCAAACAGCAAGGGGTGGTAGTTTTGCCTTTGAGAGAGTACAAAGAGTTTTTGAGGTATGAGCTGAAAAAAGAAAATATTGATGAAATTGTCGAGGAAGGACTAAAAGAAGAAAAAGCAGGAAAGACTGAATCAATGGAGAGCTTTCTTAAGAGAGATCACCCAAAACTATATGAAAAACATTATAGAGATTAAGGTTGGTTCTCGATATAAAAAATCGTTTAGGAGGCTTTCTTTGAGGATACAAAAAGAAGCTCTCCAAAAAATAAATATTTTTAGAGTCAATCCATTTGACCTTCGATTAAAAACCCACTCATTGTCTGGAAAATCAAAAGATTGCTTGGCTTTCTGGATTACATATTCTTATCGGGTTAAATTCATTTTTCTCTCTAAGAGAGAAGTTTTGTTTTTAGATGTTGGTACTCACAGGATTTATAAGAGATAACCCCATTAACATTTTTTGTGAGTTTGAATTTATGGAGATTACTTACGACTCAGGAGCTGATGCTTTAAACATCACTCTAAAAAAAAGGAAAAGTAGCCAAAACCGTGGAACTTGCTCCAGAGATAGTTTTAGATTTGGATAAATCCGGCAACCCACTTTATTTGGAAATTATTGGAGCCAGCGAGAGAATAGGCCAGAAAAGAGTCAGTGAGGTAACAATGAGGCATTTAGTTCCACAGGCAGTGCTATTAGCTCAATAGTTATTCAAGACATCCAAGGTCATTGAATGATACCAGATGTCCGAGGTAAAGCCAGCCCTTTCAAGCGGCTGGCTTTTAGCTTGAGGGGGGTTGTGGATAAATCGCCTTGACAGCTTCAACTTTTTGCTATAAGATATAAGCAGAAAGTTTAACTTTTTGCCACTATGTTAAAACAACTATTACCGCGGACAATCCTGTTGGAAATTGCCAAGAACTTGGATAATCCCCAGGCTTTAATAATTGTCGGTTCGCGGAGAACAGGAAAGACGTCCTTATTATACCTAATTAGGGATTTACTAATTCAGAAAAAAAAAGTCCAATCAAAAAATATCCTTTATTATGACTTGGAAAACGAAATCATCAGGCAGGATTTTCAAGTTAAAAATTTTGATTTAATCGCAAAAAATTTATTAGCCAAAACAAGCGCAAAGAAAAAATCATTTGTTTTGCTTGACGAAATTCAATATTTAGACAATCCAGCCGGGCTCCTTAAATATCTGAATGATCATTACGGACAATTAAAATTTATTGTTTCTGGCTCTTCGTCTTTAAAGATAAAAGAAAAATTTAGCGATTCAATGGTTGGCAGAAAAAAGGTTTTTCAGCTTCATCCTTTAAGTTTTAAGGAATTTTTAGAATTTAAAGAAAAACAAGAATATCTTAAATTGCTGCCCAAAGTTGATTTAACTAATTTAAAAATTAGCTGTTTTGAATTATTGCCGAGCAGTAAGCAGGAGATTCAAAGATTGTTTTTAGAACTTTTAACTTATGGCGGCTATCCGGAAGTTGTTTTAGCTCCTGGCGAGCTTGAAAAAAAAGAAATATTGTCAGAAATTTATACTTCTTACCTGCAAAAAGACATTAATTATTTATTTGATATTGACAATGTTGAAAAATTTAATAAATTAGCCCAATTGTTTTCGAGTCAAATTGGCAGCTTGGTAAATTTTTCTGAATTGGCCAATACTCTGGGCAGCGCCCGAGCCACAATTGATAGATACTCCTTTTTACAGGAAAACACTTTTCTTTTAGAATTTTTAAAACCGTTTTCATCTAACCTTAGAAAAGAATTAACAAAAATGCCGAAAGTTTTTTTTGAAGACACTGGTTTGCGCAATAGGATAGTTAACAATTTTAGTCAGGACGAATTAAGGCCAGATATTGGAGTTTTGGCTGAAAATTTTATTTATTCTGAATTAAAAAAATCTTATAATCTGCCATTATATTTTTGGCGAACGAAAAGTAAATCCGAAATAGATTTTGTTCTAAAGCTCCCAGAAGAATTATTGCCAATCGAAGTTAAATACCAAGACCTCAAA